>JBPCJB010000215.1:0-9863 GCA_051005735.1 Gaiellaceae bacterium
CGATCTGCGAGTTCAAGCCGATCTGCGAAGAGCACTGGGATCGGGTCGACCACCTGAGCAGCGTCGCCGGGATCCGGCGGAGCCAGATCGAGAAGCTCGGTGTCGCCGGGATCGGGACGTTGGCTCAGCTCGGGCGCGCGCCCGAGGCGCCGGCGCCGGCCGATCTCGACGCAGACGTCTGGGAGTGGCTCCACGAGCAGGCCGAGCTCCAGCTCTTCCGTCGCGAGACGGGAGACGTGCGGCTGATCCTGCAGAAGCCGCAGCCCGAGGCGGGCTTCGCGCTCCTGCCCGACCCCTCGCCGGGCGATCTCTTCTTCGACTTCGAGGGGAACCCGTTCTGGGACTCGAGCGGCGGGCTCGAGTACCTCTGGGGGATCCTCGACGTGGACGGCGAGTTCACGCCGCTCCATGCGCACGATCACGCGAGCGAGCGGCTCGCCTTCGAGACGTTCGTCGATCTCGTCCACGAGCGGCTCGCCGAGTATCCCGACCTGCACGTCTACCACTACGCGCAGTACGAGATCACGGCCCTTCGACGGCTGATGGGACGCTACGGCACTCGCGAGGCGGAGCTCGACGATCTGCTCCGCCGCAACGTCTTCGTGGATCTGCTCAAGGTCGTCCGTAACGGGATCCGGGCGTCGGTGCCGGGCTACGGCCTGAAGGAGCTGGAGGTCTTCCTGGACTTCCGGCGTGAGGCGGAGGTCAAGGACGGCGGCACCTCGATCGTCGTCTTCGAGAAGTGGATGCAGACGGGCGAGCAGGCGCTCCTCGACCGGCTCGACGAGTACAACCGCGAGGACTGCATCGCGACGCGGCGCCTGCGCGATTGGCTGCTCGGGCTGCGCGCCGACGCGCTCGCCGAGTTCGGCCCGTTCCCGCTGCCCGAGCCCAAGGAGTCGAAGCCGGTGCCGGAGCGGAGGGCCGAGCGGGCAGCGTTGCGGGGACAGCTCCTCGATGCGGGCGAGGAGCTCGGCGCGCAGCTCCTGGATTATCACGATCGCGAGCGCAAGCCGGTGTGGTGGGCGTTCTTCGACCGGATCGAGCTGACTCCGGCGGAGCTCGTCGAGGACTCCGAGTCGATCGGGCGGCTCGAGCGGATGAGCGGGCCGGAGCCGGTCAAGCGCTCGCAGGCGTACGTCATGACCTTCCCCGCCCAGGAGCACAAGCTTGGGCAGGGACAGGACGTGATCGACCCGGCGACGAGGGATGGCGCGGGCGAGATCCTCGAGCTCGATCGCGAGGCCCGCCGGCTCGTGCTGAAGCGCGGGCCCTCGCTCGAGGACGTGCCGCTCCCGGAGGCGCTGATTCCGGGCGAGCCGTACCGGACGCCGGATCAGGAAGACGCGCTCCAGCGGCTGGGGCGCTCGCTGCTCGCCGGCGACGGTCGCTATCCGGCGCTCGAGTCGATCCTGCGCAGGGAGCCGTTCGATCGGCCGATCCAGACGACCGACCTCGACGAGCTGAAGGGGCTCGTGCTCTCGCTCGACGGCCGCCACCTCGTGATCCAGGGGCCGCCCGGCTCGGGGAAGACGTGGACGTCGGGGCGGCTGATCGCGCATCTGATCGACCAGGGCGCGCGCGTCGGAGTCGCGTCGACGAGTCACAAGGCGATCCACAACCTGCTCGACGCGGTCGAGGCCGGCGCTGCGGAGATCGGGCTCGGCTTTCGCGGGCTGAAGAAGGCGAGCGGCGGCAATCCCGAGTCGTTCTACGAGAGCGCGCACATCGCGAGCGTGACGGCCTCCGAGGAGTGCGTCGATTGCGAGCTTGCGGCGGGAACGGCGTGGCTCTTCTCGAACGAGCGCCACGAGGCGACGCTCGACTACCTCTTCATCGACGAGGCCGGGCAGGTCTCGCTCGCGGATGCGCTGGCGATGGGGACGTGCGCGCGGAACGTCGTCCTCGTGGGCGATCCGCAGCAGCTCGACCAAGTGATCCAGGGCACGCACCCGGTCGGAAGCGGGGCCTCGGTGCTGAAGCACCTGCTCGGTGACGAGGCGACCGTGGCCGCCGATCGTGGGATCTTTCTGGAGCGCACCTTTCGGCTGCATCCGTCGGTCTGCGCCTACATCTCCGAGGAGTTCTACGAGGGGCGGCTGACGGCCGCTCCGGTGACGTCGACGCGGACGACGCCGCTGGGAGTGGGGTTGCGGTACCTGCCGGTGGCGCACGAGGGTCGGCGGCAGGAGTCTGCGGAAGAGGTCGGCGTGGTGCGGGCCGAGATCGCGCGGCTGCTGGCGGCCGGAGTGCCCGCCGGCGAGATCGTGGTCGTCGCGCCCGACAACGCGCAGGTGAACGCGCTGAAGGAGGACTTGGCGGCCGGCGTGCGGGTCGGCACCGTCGACAAGTTCCAGGGGCAGCAGGCGCGGGTCGTCCTCTACTCGTTGGCGAGCTCGAGCGGGGAGGACGTGCCGCGCGGGCTCGAGTTCCTGCTCTCGCGGAACCGCCTCAACGTGGCGATCTCGCGGGCGCAGTGCCTTGCGTATCTCGCGTGCTCGCCGCGGCTGCTCGAGGTCAACGCACGCTCGATCGAGCAGATGCGGCTCGCGAACGCGCTCTGCCGGTTTGTCGAGCTTGCTCGGCCGTAGCTGTCACACATCTGGCACGGAGGCGTTACACAGTTGTTGCAGCTTCTTCGCTTGAGTGTGTTCATGGAACGCGAGAAATGGGCGACGAAGGATCGGAAGCCGCAGCCGGGGCCAGAACGGAGGCCGACAGTGAGGCAAGTGATCGCCCTCGCGGCGGTGTTGTGCGAGCGGGCCGACGAGCCGTTCCCGGAAACGCGGCTCGCGGCGTCCGAGCTGATCGAACGGCTGGGGTTGGAGACGGGGCATCCGGCGCCGCGGCTGGAGGACCTGCCGGCGAGGCGGCGAGGAGCGAGAAGGGTGCCCGTGAGCTGACGCGCCTTGGCTACGCGAGCGATCAGGAGATCTTGAAGCGCGACCTGCCGGTGCTGGAGCGGCCCGCGGATTGCGAGCTGCTCGAAGACGTCGGTGGCTCGGTGCCACACGCGATCCCCATCGGCGCCGCGCGAATCACGTCCAGGCTCTCGCGGATCGTCGTGAAGCATCCGACCTGTCCTGACCAAAGGCATATCGGCAGTCGTTTCTCGCCGGATCCATCACCATTTCGAGGAGGAGACTTCGCCGCTCGAGCGTATTCAGAGGGCTCCGTCACCGAGAGGCCGCCCGTGCTTCCACGACTCCTCGTCTGCTGCGCCCTGCTCCTCGTACTCGCGCCCCCGGCCTTCGCCGCCCGAAGCGCGACGGTGGCCGCCCTCCAGGTCGGCCTGCGCGTCCACGGAACGTACGAGGGAACGGTCGACGGGACGCTCGGTCCGGCGACGACGGAAGCCGTGCGTGAGTTTCAGCGTCGGTTCGGGCTCCACGACGACGGCGTCGTCGGCCCAAAGACGCGGGCCGCGCTCGGGCCTTTCGGCGGGCCGGCGCTCGGCAGTCGCGTCCCGAAGCGCGGCAACGTCGGCTGGGACGTCGCCCAGCTCCAGTTCCAGCTTGCCGAGCACGGCTTCCCGTCGGGCGCGTTCGACGGCCGCTTCGGCCCGCGCCTCGACGGCGCTCTGCGTCGGTTCCAGCGCTGGGCGAGGATCGCGGCGACCGGCCGGGCAAGCGGTGCGACGCTTGCCGCGCTCGCCGCCGCCCCGCCGCGAGTTCGGATCGCGCTTCGCAGCCCGTCCGTTGTCGCGCCGAGCGACGGCTTCGGTCCTCGCGGCGACCGGTTCCATTCCGGCATCGACTATCCCGCGAGCGCCGGCTCGGCGGTCGTCGCCGCAGCCGCCGGCCGTGTGGCCTGGGCGGCGCGGCTGCCCGGGGGCTGGGGGCGTCTCGTCGTGCTCGCGCACGGCGGCGGCCTGCGCACGCTCTACGCGCATCTCTCGAGAATCGACGTCGTCGTGGGTCAGCGGCTCGGGGCAGGAACGCGGCTCGGTCTCGTCGGCGCGTCCGGCCGCTCGAACGGTCCGCACCTCCACTTCGAGGCGCGCATCCGTGGCGCGGCCGTCGATCCGGGTCCGGCGCTTCCGTGAGCCCTTAGGAGGGCTTGGCGAAACGCTGCCCTGAGCCGTCGGGCCGCGCTGCTTGCCCCCGATGCGGCGTCCTCAGTCGCGCCGATAGCTTCGGTTATCGGCGCTCCCTACGTCCTTGCACAGAACGAGCATCGCACCCCGCCGACGAGGGACGTTCCGCCAAGCCCTCCTAGGGAAACCGGCTCCGGTCGGGGAAGAGATCGAGGCTGCCGCCGTTCCGGCACTCTGACGGCACCAGGTATTCGGGCGCCGAGCGGGCGAAGGTGGCGTTGTCGGCGAGCTGCTGGCGCATCATCCGCGCCGCGGTCTCCTGGGACAGGCCCAGTCGCTGCCCGAGCTCGACGCCACTCTGGAAGGCGTAGCAGTTCGCGATCCCCTCATCCGCTTCGCCCTGCAGGTGCCAGGCCTCGTGGGCCAGCACCGCGAGCGCGCGGGCGGTCTGGCTGAACGATCCCTCGTCGTCCTCGAACGCGAGCCGGTGGAGCCGGTAGCAGATGGCCGGGGTCAGAAAGGCATTCGAGCCGCCGACCTCGGCAAGGCCGTCGGCGTGCTGGACGATGCCCACGGCCTCGCCTTCGGCATCACAATGGATTCGCGCCTCGTGGCCGGCGATTCGTCGAGCCTCGGACGCGAGCCGCATCTCGGTCCTTTCCCGATCGGATCGGTCGAGCCCATCCCAGCCGCCGTTCGGTACCAGCACGAGCAGCCCGAAGCCGAGCACGCCGAGCACGGCGAGGCCCTCGAGCCGGGCGAGGAGTCCGCGTCGCCGGCGTGGGGCCGTCCGCGGCTCCTCCGGGACCTCAGCAGGCTCGCCGCGGCGCAGCCGCTCTCGGCTCTCGTCGATCAGCTCCGCAACCTCCTCGGCGCTCTTTCCGGTGGCCGGGAGCCAGACGTCCTGGCCCTCGATCCGGACGACCACCGGCTCGAGCCACTCCTCGCCGCCGAGCTCGGCGACGTCTGCCGCCTGCGGGCTGCGGCCGCGGGCGTTCGACCCACGACTGCCGGGCCCGGCGCCGCGCTCTCGCAGACCGGCGACGAGGAAGTGCGCCTCGAGTGCGGCAAAGCCGAGGAACGGAAGCCACAACGGAATCCAGCTCTGCAGGCGGGGCGAGAAGAACCAGGCGAGGATCAGCGCCACCGCCGCGATCCGAAGGCGACGCGCGTACCGCGGGAAACCGGGCTCCATCTCGGAAGAAACCTAGAGGCTCTGAGGCTTGACTCCCGATCGCGGGGGAACGAGCATGGCCCCGGCGAGGTGGCGCGTGCCCTCCCGGGCTTCTGCGGAACGTGCCGGCCGGTCGATCGATCGGTGGAGCGACGGCACGGAAAGGGAGCGAGATGGCAAGAGCGCGAAAGCAACCGAAGCGGATCCTCAACTGCATCCCCTCGCGTGAGCGCGAGGACGATTGGAAGCTCGACACCGCCGAGGACTCGGGCGTGCTCGATGCGGCGCCGCGTGTGCCGGCGAAAAAGGACCTGCGCCAAACCTGGTGGAAGGTCCAGGATCAGGGGTCGACCGGCTCGTGCGTCGGCTGGGCCTGCGCGGACGCGATGCTCCGCTGGCACTTCGTCAAGACGAACCGAATCGCCCAGAACGAGCTGATCTCGCCCCGCTTCCAGTGGATGGCGGCCAAGGAGACCGACGACTTCAACACCCGGCCGACCACGTTCGTCGAGGCGGAGGGGACGAGCCTGAAGGCGGCCCTCGAGGTCTCCCGAAAGTTCGGCGCCGTCCGCGATTCCGTGCTTCCCTTCGCGACCGGACAGACCTACCAAGGGAATGCGAAGACGTTCTACGCGATCGCCGCCCAGCTCAAGATCAGCATGTACTTCAACCTCGGGCGCAACCTCGAGAACTGGCGGCTCTGGCTGGCGACCAAGGGCCCGATCCTCACCCGCCTCGACGTCGACTCGACCTGGGATCGCGCGACCGAGAACAAGGGGAAGCTCGACGTCTACCAGCGCGAGACCGCGCGAGGAGGGCACGCGATCGCGCTCGTCGGCTATACCGAGACGACGTTCATCGTCCGGAATAGCTGGGGCACAACCTGGGGCGACAAGGGCTTCGCCCACGCCTCCGTCGCCTACGCGCAGGGCGCCTTTACCGAGGCCTACGGCGTCGAGCCGTGACGTTCGTCGTCCCCGAGGAGATCGAGACCTACGCGGCCGCGCACACCACGCCGGCCGGCGGCTTCCTCGACGAGCTCGCGGCCGAGACGCGCGCGACGCTGCCGTCGCCGCAGATGCTCACCGGAGAGCTCGAAGGTCGCCTGCTCGAGTTCCTCGTCTTCCTGACCGGTGCGCGCCGCATCCTCGAGATCGGCACTTACTCCGGTTACTCGGCGCTCTCGATGGCGCGGATGCTCCCGCCCGACGGGACGATCGACACGCTCGAGGTCGAGCCGAAGCACGCGGAGTTCGCCTCCGCCTGGATCGACCGCACCGAATGGGCCGACCGGATCACGATCCACGTCGGCCCGGCCGAGCGCGCGCTGGAGCGGCTGCCCGGTCCGTACGACCTCGTCTTCATCGACGCCGACAAGTCGGGGTACGCGGCCTACTACGAGTCCGCGCTCGAACGGCTGGAGCCCCGCGGCCTGATCGTCGTCGACAACGTGCTCTGGAGCGGCCGTGTCGTCGAGGAGAGCGACGACGAGACGGACGACACGCGCGCGCTCCGGGAGTTCAACGCGCGCGTCGTCGCGGACGAGCGCGTCGTCTGCGTGATGCTGACGATCCGCGACGGCGTCACGCTTATCCGTCGCCGCTAGATCCGGGGTCAAAGCCCCGGACGTGTTCCGTTCAGCCATGTCCGGGGGTCAAAGCCCGGGCCTCGAGTCGGCGCGCGAGCGCTTAGCGCGGTTCGTACACTCGCTCGATGGACGCCGAAGCGCTCGCCGCGCTCGAATTTCCCGCGATCGTCGAGCGCCTCGCAGGCGCGACGGCGACCTCCGCCGGCGCCGAGCTCGCGCGCGCGCTCGAGCCCTCGGCCGACCGCCACGAGGTCGCGCGACGCCAAGCTCTGACCGCCGAGGCGATCGCGCTTCTCGACGCGTCGGTCGAGCCGTCGTTCGGCGGGATCAGGGACGTCCGCGAGCCTGCCGCGCATGCGGCGCTCGGCGGCGTCCTCACGCCCGAGGCTCTGAGCGCGATCGGGTTGACGATCGGCGGTGGCCTGCGAGCGCGGGCCGCGGTCGACGAGCACGTTGAGCTCGCGCCCCTCCTCGTCGAGCTCGCGGCCGGCATCGATCGCACGCTTGCGCCGCTCGCCGAGGAGATCGGCCGCCGCGTCGAGGAGGACGGCTCCGATCTCCGCGACACCGCCTCGCCGCGACTGCGCAAGCTTCGCGCCGAGCTGCGGGAGGGGAGGCAGCGCGTCGCTGAGGAGCTGCGCCGGCTCTCGCGCTCGCCGGACCTCCGCGAGCATCTTCAAGAGGACTTCGTCGCCCAGCGCGGCGGCCGGCCGGTGCTCGCGGTGAAGGCGAGCGCGCGCAGCAGCGTGCCCGGGATCGTCCACGACGCCTCCGGCTCGGGCCAGACTCTCTTCGTCGAGCCGTTCCAGGTGGTCGAGCTCAACAACCGCCAGTCCGAGGCCGCCGGCGCCGAACGCGAGGAGGTCGTGCGGATCCTGCGCGAGCTCTCCGCCGCGGTCGGCGAACGCGCCGCCGCGCTCGAGGCGCTCATGGAGGCGACGGCCGCGATCGACCTGGCCGTGGCTTCCGGCGCCGTCTCCCGGCGCTGGCGCGGCTCGTCGGTCGAAGTCTCGGAGGAGGTCCGCCTGCTCGGCGCGCGGCATCCGCTCCTCGACCCCGCGACGGCGGTCCCGATCGACCTCGACCTCGGCCCGCTGCGGGCGCTCGTGATCAGCGGGCCGAACACGGGCGGCAAGACCGTCGCGCTGAAGACGCTCGGCCTGTCCGCGCTCCTCCACCAGTCCGGGCTGCGCCCGCCCGCCGTGACCGCCGCCCTGCCGGTGTTCGACGAGGTGCTCGCCGACATCGGCGACCAGCAATCGATCGAGATGAGCCTCTCGACCTTCTCCGGCCACATCAGGAACCTCGTCGCGATCCTGCGCTCGGCGAGCGAGCGCTCGCTCGTCCTCGTCGACGAGCTCGCATCCGGAACCGATCCCGTCGAGGGATCGGCGCTCGCGCAGGCGCTCCTCGCTCGGCTCGCCGAGCAAGCGCGGCTGACAATCGTGACCACGCACTACCCCGAGCTGAAGGAGTGGGCGAGCGCGACGGAGGGCGCGGCGAACGCGGCGACCGGCCTCGACCCCGAGACGCACGCGCCGCTCTACCGCGTCGCGCTCGGTCGGCCCGGTATCTCGCACGCGCTCCAGACCGCCGAGCGCCTCGGTCTCGAGGGGTCGGTCGTCTCGGATGCCCGCAACCGGGTCGCGCCCGAGCGGCTGCGGATCGCGGAGCTGCTCGCCGATGCGGAGGCTGCGGAGCGGGCGGCGCTCGACGCGCGCGAGACGGCGGAGCGAGAGCGGACCGAGGTGCACGAACTGGAAGAACGGGCGCGCGAGCGCGACACCGAGCTCGAGGCCGAGATCGAAAAGGTCCGCGCGTCGGCCGCGCAGGCACGCGAGCTCGCCGTTGCCGAGGCCGCGCGCGACCTCACAGACGCCCGAGCCGAGCTCGAGGCGCTGCGCGAGGAGATCCGCACCGCCCGCCGCCGGCAGCGTGAGGCCGCGCGGGTGGCGCCCGCGGCAGCCCCTCGAGCCGAACGCGACCGCGACCGAAGCCTCGGCGCGGCCTCCGCTCGCGCCGCCCAGGCCGAGCGCGCGCTCCGAGCCCTCGATCAGCCGCTTGCGTTGCAGGGTCCGCTCGCCATCGGCGATCCGGTCGAGGCGCCGGCCGTCGGCGTCCGCGGCACGATCGCGGCGATCGACGGCGAAGAGGCGGAGATCGTCGGCGCCGGCGGGCATCGTGTTCGGATCGCGCTCGCGCGGCTGCGCCCCGACGCGCACCGCGCCCGCCCGGTCGACGACCAGGCAGCCGTCCGAGTCCTCGCTGCAGCCAGCGCCGACGTCTCGGACGAGCTCGACGTTCGCGGGCGGACGGGGCAGGAGGCGCGCGAGGCCGTCCGCTCCTTCGTGGACACCGCCGCGCTCGCAGGCCTCCCGACCGTTCGGGTCATCCACGGTCGCGGCACCGGTGCGGTGCGCAAGGCCGTACGCGACGAGCTGACGAGCCACCCGCTCGTCGGCGGCCAGGAGAGCGACTCGGCCGACGGCGCCACCGTCGTCGACCTCCGATGACCCGCTACATCGGCCGGGACAACCTGCGCAAGCGGCTCGAGCCGGGCGAGGGGGCGCCCGGACGGACGACGTACGCCGGCGGGGCCGTCCGGATCGAGCCCGACGACGGCGAGCGCCTGACGATCCGGCCGTCGTTCGGGCTCGCCCACGAGGCCGAGTACGACCGCCTCCGCGCGGCGCCGCTCCTCGAGGAGATCGCCGTCGACCACGTCGTCGCGGCGCTGCTCGTGCGGCTCGGCGGCTACGCGGTCGGCGTCTTCGAGGGCGAGCGGCTCGTCGCCTCGAAGGTCGGCGCCCGCTTCGTCAAGAACAGGCACAAGAAGGGCGGCTCCTCTGCGAACCGCTTCCGCCGCCGCCGCGAGGAGCAGGCACGCGAGCTCGTGGACGATGCGGCCGAGACCGCCGCTCGCATTCTCACGCCGCATCGAGCCCGGATCGAGTTCGTCGCCCTTTGCGGCGACCGCAGTGCCGTCAACGCCGTGCTCGCCGCCCGTCCCGATCTCGGGTGGCTCCGCGAGCGCGCGCTCCCGCGCTTCTTCACCGTGCCCGAGC
>JBPCJB010000216.1:0-3053 GCA_051005735.1 Gaiellaceae bacterium
CCGTGCGCCAGGCCTCGTAGCGCTCGTGGAGCGATCCGCCCGGTGGGAGGAGCTCGTCGAGGCGGCGGTGCGTGTCCGCGAACGCGTCCTCGGAGACGCGCTCGGGTCGAACGCCGTAGCAACCCTCGACCTCGTCGAGGTAGGAGATCCGCTCGCCTGCGAGGACGCCGGCGTAGGTGCGAATGGCGCGGAGCTGGTCGCCGAGCCACTCGGCGCGCGCATCAAGGAGGCCGGCATGCGGAAGCTCTGCGAGGAGCCCGTCCGCATCTGCTGCAAGCTCGCCGGCTCCACGACGCTCCTCCCGCTCGACCGCCTCTGCGAGCTCCTGCGGCCCGTAGTAGGCATCGACGAGCCCCTCCACGTGGCGCCCGAGCCGGAGCCCGAGCGTGAGGTAGCGCTCGACGAGCTCCATCAGCGCTCGAAGAGCGCGGCCTGGCCCTGGCCGACGCCGACGCACATCGTCGCGACTCCGTAACGGCCACCGCGACGGCGCAGCTCGTGCAGGAGCGTGACGACAAGACGTGCGCCGCTCATCCCGAGCGGGTGGCCGATCGCGATCGCGCCGCCGTTCACGTTCACCTTCTCCTCGTCCAAGCCGAGCTCGCGGACGACGGCAAGGCTCTGCGAGGCGAACGCCTCGTTCAGCTCGACGAGATCGAGCTCCTCGACGCGGACGCCTGCTCGCTCGAGCAGCTTGCGCACGGCGGGCACCGGGCCGATTCCCATCACGCGCGGGTCGACGCCGGCGACCGCGCTTGCGACGAATCCGCCGAGCGGCTCGATCCCCAGCTCCCGAGCCTTCTCTTCCGACGCGAGCACGAGCGCCGCGGCGCCGTCGTTCAGCCCGCTCGAGTTGCCGGCCGTGACCGTGCCCTCAGCGCGAAACGCCGGCGTCAGCGAGGCGAGCTTCTCCGCGCTCGTGTCCGGCCGCGGGTGTTCGTCGCGCTCGAGCCCGCCTGCCGGCACGAGCTCGTCGGAGAAGTCGGCGGCGGCCCAACGATGCTGCGAGCGCAGCGCGAACGCATCCTGCTCCTCGCGCGAGACTCCCCACCGCTCGGCCACGTTCTCGCCGGTCTCGCCCATCGACTCGAGCGGAAAGCGCTCCGCGAGCGCCGGATTCGGGAAGCGCCAGCCGAGCGTCGTGTCGTAGAGCGTCCGATCGCCGCGCGGGAAGGCCCGGTCCGGCTTCGGGGTGACGAGCGGCGCGCGACTCATCGACTCGACCCCGCCCGCGACGAAGAGGTCGCCGTCCCCGGCGACGATCGCATGGCAGGCGCCGACGACGGCCGAGAGCCCGGAGGCGCAGAGGCGGTTGACCGTAACCCCCGCGACAGATTCCGGCAACCCGGCCAGAAGCGCCGCCATCCGGGCGACGTTACGGTTGTCCTCCCCGGCCTGGTTGGCGCAGCCGAGGTAGACGTCCTCGATCCCGCTCGCGTCCACTCCGGCGCGCTCGACGGCCGCCCGCACCGCAGCCGCCGCGAGATCGTCGGCGCGGACTCCGGCGAGACCGCCACCGTAGCGCCCGACCGGCGTCCGCACCGCGGAAAGGACGACCGCGCGCGCCATCTAGGCGACGTAGTCGAGCCGGACGGGGGCCGGGAAAGCGCCGATCGCGTCGCCGCGCCGGAGCAGCTCCTCGACTGCCTGCCGGCCCTCGTCGCCGTAGTCGCAGGTGAGCTCGTTCACGTACATGCCGACGAACCGGTCGACCAGCGCAAGCTCGATTCCGCGGCCGAAGCGCATCGCGTAGCGCATCGCCTCGTCGCGGTTCTCGAGACCCGCTCGGATCGCGTCGAGCAGCACGGCCGAGAGATCCGGGAGGCGCTCCCCGAGGTCGCGCCGTGCGACGTTGACGCCGAGCGGGAGCGGCAGACCGGTCTCGAGGAGCCACCATTCGCCGAGATCGAGCGACTTCGTCAGACCCTCCGCGGCATAGGTCAGCTGCCCTTCGTGGATCAGGAGCCCCGCGTCGGCGCGTCCGGAGCTCACCTCGTCGCCGATCCGCTCGAAGGGGAGCTCCCGGTAGCGGAAGTCGCCGAGTGCGAGTCGCAGCGTCAGAAACGCGGTCGTCATCGTCCCCGGGATCACGATCTCGGTCGCCCTCAGCTGCTTGAGCGACAGCTCCTCGCGCGCGACGACGATCGGCCCATAGCCGGCGCCGATGCTGGCGCCGTGCGGCAGCAGCGCGTACCGGTCCTGGACGAAGGGATAGGCGTGGAGCGAGATCGCGGTCACCTCGAGCCGCCCTTCGAGGGCCCACTCGTTCAGCGTCTGGATGTCCTGGAGAACCTGCTCGAACGTGAAGCCGCGCATCTCGACGGCGCCCACAGCGAGTGCCCAGAACATGAACGCGTCGTCCGGATCCGGGCTGTGGCCGAGCCTGATCTGCACGACGGCGAGGCTAGCACCGGGGGGCCCGAGCGCGGCCAGGAGACGCGCGGGGCCTAGACTGCGCCATGCCCCGGAGCGACCTCAGCGCGTCGATCCAGGATTACCTGAAGGAGATCTACAAGCTCGGCACCGTCGAGGAGCGCGTGTCGACGACGGCGCTGGCCGGACGGCAGCACGTCTCGGCGGCGTCGGCGAGCGCGATGGTCAAGAAGCTGGCTGCGCTCGGGCTGGCCGAGCACGCCCCCTATCGCGGTGTCACTCTCACTCCCGCCGGCGAACAGGTCGCGGTCGAGGTGATCCGCCACCACCGGCTGCTCGAGCTCTATCTCGCGGAGACGCTCGGAATCGGGGTGGAGGACGTGCACGACGAAGCCGACCGGCTCGAGCACGTGCTCTCCGAGGAGCTCGAGGCCCGGATCGACAAGGCGCTCGGCTTCCCGACCCACGACCCGCACGGCGACCCAATTCCGAACGCGCGCCTCGAGTGGCCGAAGGAGCCTGCCTAGCCGAGCTAGCTCATGCCCGGGATCGAAGCCACGGCGACAACCCGGCCGCCGGCGACGATCGTGAGCACGTGGTCGCCGTCCGCGACGATCGACCACGCGACCGGCTCGTTGCGGTAGCGGACGGCGCTAGTTGCGAGCGCGGAGCACCTCGAA
>JBPCJB010000217.1:0-7263 GCA_051005735.1 Gaiellaceae bacterium
TCCGACCGCATGAACCGGCTGCAGGTGACGACGGCGTCCGCGCTCTCGATCGCAGCGCGGATCAGCGCGTACCGTGGCTGCTCCCGCAGCCAGCGCGGCAGCGAGAGACAACGGTTTCGCAGGCAGGGCATCCCCGGCCCGAACCTGGCAGATCGCCCCGTCCGGGAGCAGCTTGTGGCCCGTCGGGCAGACGGGCTTGTAGTAGGCGATGTTCAGCACCGTTCTCGTGCGACGCAGCGGGGCGAAGATGGCCGGCGAGAGGAAGATCTCGAACATGCTGACGTAGACCGCGTCGGGACGGAAGTCGGCGACGGCGCGCCGGAGGTCGAGCGCGGCGAGGGGATTCGCGATCTGGAGAAAGGCTTGGGCGGCGACTCGGTCCGTGCCGAAGGCGCGGTAGTCCGCATGGGCGCCCGGCCCCGCGCTGCTCGTCAGCAGGGCGACCTCGTCGCCGGCTGCCCGCAGACCGCCCGCCACGAGCTCCAGGTAGGTCTCGATCCCTCCCTCCTCGGCGGTCCAGTCAGTGACGAGCAGGATGCGCATCAGCCTGCGGCCGCCTCCTCGGCCGCGAGCACGACGATCAGGCTCGCGAGGCCGTCCTCCAGCGTCGGCAGCTCCACGTCCTCGCCACGCACACGGGCGAAGAAGGCGCGCAGCGCCAGGGCATAGGAAGGGTCCGACCCCGGCCGCGCGAGGAGGCGGAGCCGCAGCAGGACGAGATCTCTCGTCACAGCAAGGCGCTCGGGTCGCCGCGTTACCCGGCCCGCGTGGCGGTCGATTCGGATCGTGCCGAGCGGCCCGGCGAGCTCGAGCACGTCGACCTGCGGCGACCGGAAGCCGACCTGGAGCTCCGCCTCGGCTTTGCCGGCCAGTCGCAGCTGGAGGATCGCGCCGTCGTGCTCGCTACGGCTCGAGCTCACGTCCGCCGAGACGTCCTCGACCTCCGTCTCGAGCAGGAACCGGACGAGGTCGACGTGATGGGACGCGAGATCGAGTAGGGCGCCACCTCCATCGGCCCGGACGCTCTTCCAACCGGGGAGCACGCTCGTCGGCTCGGTGAAGGTCGTGCTCACGCGGGTGACGCGTCCGATCCCACCCGCCCGGACGACAGATCGCGCCCGGCGCATCGCAGGATGGAACCGCCTGTTGAATCCGATCGTCGCGACGATCCCGGCCTTTCTGGCGGCCTCGACGACGAGCTCCCCGTCGGCCCGCGTCGTCGCGAGCGGCTTCTCCAGGTACAGGTGGCGTCCGGCGTCGGCGACCGCAGCCGCCAGCTCAGCATGGAGCCCGCTCGGCGCGGTGACGACGACCGCGTCCAGATCCTCCCGGGCGAGGAGCTCGGCGGCGTCGCGGCAGAGCCGAGCGCCTGGAGTGGCCCGCCTGGCCGCCTCGAGCGCTGTAGGGTCGGGATCGGCCAACGCCGTCAGCGCCACTCCGGTGAGACGTCGCAGGACCGGGAGGTGCACGGCGCGCGCGATCGAGCCGCACCCGATCACTCCGACGCGAACGACCCGCACCGCTAGAGGTGCCGCGCTCGGTGGATCTCGTAGTCGAGGATTCGAGCCGGGGAGCTACCCGCGCCCGCGACGTAGGCGGCTAGCTCGCCGGCCCCGTGGGCGGCGAGATTGACGCCGAGCAGAACGAGCACGGTGCCGGGGAACTTCGAGCGATGAGCCCTCCACCCCGAGGATCGGACGATCCGCGCGGCCATGACGAGCGGGATCAAGGGCGAGCCCACGGCGTAGAGCGCGCGTCGCGCCACCGACCACGACTCGGAACGCGACGCCGAGTAGCAGCGCGCGACATGGAACCGATCTCCGAGACAGGATCGGAGCCGGACGACGTTCTGATGCGCGAAGACCGATGCGGGCTCGATCAGGAGGCGATGTCCCTCAGCCCGAAGCCGGCCGTGAAGATCGCCCCCGAGCCGGAGGAGCGTAGGCAGCTCCTCGCCGAAGCCGACGAGGAGGTCCCTTCGATACGCGCTGTTGTGCGTCGAGAGCTCGTCGACCTCCCGCCGGCTTCCCCCGAGGAATTGGCCGTAGGTGACCATGAGACTCGCCCACGACGCTGCCTTCTCGGGGTTCGCATTGCGAAGCTCCGGGGCGGCTGCTGCGTAGCCCTCGTCGACGATCCCGCGGATCAACGGCTCGAGCGCACCCGGATCGGGGAAGGCGTGGGTCTCGCCGATCAAAACGACGGGTGCGGACGCCGCCCGTATTCCCGCGGCGAAGGCCGCCTCGATCGGCGCGAGCGAGCCGACCTCGACGACTCGTGACGGGCCCAGCGGGGGCTCGAGCTCCTCGCCGAGCTCGGCGGCCGACGCGCAGACGAGCACGACCTCGATCCCCTCGGGATCGGGCTGAGCGCGCAGCGACGCGAGCACGTCCGAAACCGTGGCGAGCGTGTCGGTCGCGACGACGAACGAGATCCTCGGGGCGGCCGCCTCGCTCATCGCACGTACCGGAACTTGTGCTGCTCGTACTCCAGCATCCGGCCCATGTTGCCCGCAGTCGCGCCGCGGGCGTACCCGAGTCCCTCGCCCACTGCCCAGACGAGGCATGCGAGTACGAGCGCCGGCACGAACGTCGGCGGCAGGCTTCCGGCCGAGCGAGCCGCCCTCAGCGTCCGGACGAGGCGGAGCGGCCCGACGAGCGGCGAGCCCGCGGCGTAGAGCAAGGCGCGACGGCGCGGGCAACTACGGCTTCGGCTCGCCCCGAAGAGCCGGCCGCCGAGGTAGCGCTCGACGAGCCACGGCCGCGGGCGCGAGATGTTGAGATGGTGGATCCGAGCAGCGGGCTCGTGGAGGAAACGGCCGCCGCGCGCCCGCAGCTCCTCGTGGAGCGAGCTTCCGGGCTCGAGCAGCGATTCGAGCTCGTCCCCGAGCTCGAGGAGCGCAGCGCGCTTGTAAGCCGCGTTGTAGCTCGCGACAGCTTCGGTCTCGCGCTGGTCGCCCGCCTGCGAGAAGGACGATGGGCGCTCGCGCTGCCCGCACGCCGGCCGCTCGCGCAGGAGCCATTGGAAGGAGGGGCGACTCCACGATCGTGACGCCTGCGAGCGGCGCCACCGCCCCGGAGGGAACTGCCAGCGCACCCTCGTTGGGAGTCGCGATCACGAGCTCGATCGCGGCCGCCTCCTCCTGTGCGACGAGTCGCTCGACGACGGCCGCGATTGCGGCGAAGGACTCGGTCAGGACGACGACGGAGAGAGCCGGGCTCAGGATGCGACCTTCGCGATCGTCGGCCCGGCAGCGCCGTCGGCCTCGATCGAGACCGCGAGCACCTCCGCCTTGATCCAGTCGATGTGCCGCTCGAGCAGCTCCTCGTCGGTCGGCGGGAGCGTGACGGCGATCCGATCGGTGAGCTCGAGCCCCTGCTCCTTGCGCATCCCGTTCAACGTGTGGATCAGGTCGAGAACGCGGCCCTCGAGCTCGAGCTCCGCGTCGAGCGCGGCGTCGAGCGCAACGGTGATGCCCTCGTCGGAAGCCACCGCCCAGCCCTCGCGGCCGGAGCGCTCGACGAGCACCTCGTCCGCTGCGAGGTCATGGCCCGCAGCGCGGAACCCGCCCTCGGGAAGCTGCTCGAAGTCGCCCGCCGCGAGCGCAGCCCGCACGAGTCCGAGCTCCTTGCCGAGCTTGGGCCCGAGCACAGGCAGATGCGGCTTCACGTGGAGCTCGGTCGCCTCGACCACGCCGAACTCGATCTCCTTGACCCGCAGCTCCTCGCGAAGCTCGTCTGTGTGGGCCGCAGCGAGCGACGCTCCCTCGACAACGAGCCGACGCAGCGGCTGGCGCAGCTTCAGCCCGGAGCTCGCGCGAGCCTGATGGCCGAGCGCGACGACCCGCCGCAGCTCCGCGACCTCGGCGACGAGCATCGCGTCCGCCCCGGCGGTCTCGGGCCACCCGGCGAGAAAGACCGAGTCGGGAGCGCCATCGACACCACGGACGAGGTTCTGCCAGAGGTGGTCGGCCAGGAACGGCAGCACCGGCGCGATCACGCGCAGCGACTGGACGAGCCCGAACCAGAGCGTCCGCAGCGCGACCTCGTCCCCGTCCCAGAAGCGCCGCCGCGAGCGCCGGATGTACCAGTTCGAAAGGTCGTCGAGGTATGCCTCGAAGGCCCGGACCACGTCGACCGTCAGGAACGCCTCGTAGCCGGCGGTCGTCTCCTCGACGAGCTGAGCGGTGCGGGCGACGAGCCAGCGGTCGAGCGGGCGCAGCTCGCCGGCCGGCCCGGCGCTCAGATCGGCATAGCTCGGTGCGAAGCCGGCGATATTCGCGTAGGGGACGAAGAAGCCGGCGATTGAATTCCAGAGCGTGAGCAGCCTCCGTTTGATCTCGTGCCCCGGCCCGTAGCCGAAGAGCAGGTTCCGGTCGGGTGGCTGAGCGCAGTACTGCCAGCGCATCACGTCGGCGCCCATCCGCGCGAACGCATCCGGCGCGTCGATGGTGTTCCCCCACGAGCTATGCATCTCTCGGCCAGACTCGTCGAGCATTTTCTCGTAGCCGAGCACTCTGCGAAATGGCGCGCGTCCCGTCAGCGCGACCGACATGAAGAGCTGCGAGTAGAACCAGAGCCTGATCTGCTCGCGCATCTCCGAGACCCAGTCGGCCGGAAACCACTTCTCCCAGTACGAGTGCTCGGGAAGATCGGCCTGCGTCAGCCCCCGCGCGGCGCCGGTCGCGTAGCCCGCCTCGGCGAACTCCGAGTTCTCCCAGCCGAGCGTCGAGAAGGGGACGATGCCGGCGTCGAGCCAGACGTCTCCGACCTCCGCCACGCGCTCGACCGGCTCCCCGCACGCCTCGCAGCGGATCGGCACCGCGTCGATCCAGGGGCGGCGGAGCTCCTCGAGCTGCTCGAGCCCGCCGAGCGCACGCTCCTCGAGCTCGGCGCGCGACCCGATCACTGTCAGATGCCCACAGGAACAGGGATAGAAGGGCAGCGGGAGACCGTAGTAGCGCCGCCGCGAGATGTTCCAATCGCCCATGTTGCGGAGCCAGTCGTCCATGCGCTTCCCCATGTACGCGGGCGTCCACTCGACGGTTGCGTTGGCGTCGAGGAGCGGCGCCCGGAGCTCTTCGACGGAGATGAGCCAGTCGTCGGTGACGCGCCAGATGAGCGGCGTGTCGCAGCGCCAGCAGTGCGGATAACGATGCTCGTGCAGGCCCGCGTGGACGAGGAAGCCGTGCTCGGCGAGCCAGCCGACGATCTGATCGGCCGCCTCCGTCGTCGAGAGCCCGTGCAGCCAGCCGTACTCGTCGTAGAAGCGACCAGCCTCATCGACCGGCATCAGCACCGGCAGGTCGTGGATCCTCCCGAGCTCGAAGTCCTCCTGGCCCGCCCCCGTGGCGATATGGACTATGCCGGTGCCCTCGTCGAGCGAGACGTCGTCCCAGGGGATTACGCGGTGCTCGACCTCACCCCCGGGGCCGAGCTCGTCGAACGGGCCGGCGTAGCGCCAGCCGACGAGCTCCTCGCCGCGCTTACGCTCGACGAAGCGCTCCTCCGGATAGCGAGCGAGGGCGACCCACTCTCCGTTCTCGCGCAGCCCGTACTCGGCCCCGGGCTGCACCGCCGCAGCGACGTTCGCCGGCAGCGTCCACGGCGTCGTCGTCCAGATCACTAACGACTCGCCTGGCCGCTCGAGGAGCGGGAAACGCACGTAGAGCGATGGATCGCTCCGCTCCTGGTAGACGCCGGCCTGCGTCAGCTCGTGCTGGGAGAGCGACGTGCCGCAGCGCGGACACCATTCGGTCGAGCGATGGCCGAGGTACAGCCAGCCACGCTCCTGCACGACCTTCAGGAAGCGCCAGATGTACTCGATGTTCGTGTCGCTGAAGGTGAAGTAGTCAGAGCCCCAGTCCATCCATTGGCCAAGCCGAATCGAGCCCTCGGTGAGCGCCTTGGAGGACTGGACGACGACCTCCCGGCACCGGCGCGCAAACTCGGCGAGGCCGAACTCCTCGATCTCGCGCTTCGAGTTGAGGCCGAGCGAGCGCTCGACGCCGACCTCGATCCAGAGCCCCTGGCAGTCGAAGCCGTTCTGGTAGCGCTGGTGGTGGCCCCGAAGGGCCTTGTAGCGCTGGAAGACGTCCTTCAGCGTCCTGCCCCAAGCGGTGTGAACCCCGAGCACCATCCGGTTCGCCGTCACCGGGCCGTCGACGAAACTGAATCGCGGACCGTCCGCGTTCAGCTCGCGGAGCTGCTCGAACGTCCGCTCACGCTCCCAGAGCTCGAGGATCTCGAGCTCGAGCGAGGGGTGATCCGGCTTGTCTGGCAGGTTTCTGAACACCGTCGAGCGATTGTAGGGAACACCTGCGGGAACCAAATCGTTTTCATTGGGTGAGCGCGGGTACTCCCCGCCGAATACAGCGAAAGGACTTTCCGAACATGACAACAGCAGTCACCGAGCAGACCTTCGAGCAGGAGGTCACGAAGAGCGAGACCCCCGTGATCGTCGATTTCTGGGCCGAGTGGTGCGGTCCGTGCCACGCAGTCGCGCCCGTGCTCGACAAGATCGCCGAGGAGCGCGGCGACGCGATCAAGCTCGTCAAGGTGAACATCGACGAGGAGCAGGGCCTCGCCCAGCGCTACGGCGTCTCCTCGATCCCGACGATGATCCTCTTCAAGGACGGCGAGCCCGCCCAGGTGGCGATCGGCGCCCAGCCGAAGGGCGCGCTGGAGCGCTCGCTCGGCCTCGTCGCCCCCGAGTAGCTCCTACTTCTCGGTAGCTCCTACTTCTCGGCTGCTTCTTCCTCCCGGTGGGGAACCGGCGACACCGCTCGGTGCGCCGGTTCTTCGACGAGGTTGAGCACGCGCATCCCGTAGTTGAAGACAATCGCGCCGCCGAGCCAGCCACCGAGCGTGAGCAGGCCGAAGGCGATCAGGTTCAGGATCAGCGCGCCCGAGCCGACGACGCCGTCCATGCCGTCGCTGTAGCCGACGAGCGCCGTGATCAGGAAGAAGACGGTGGCGGTGACCATCGCGATCAGGTGGGAGGTCGCGGTTCGCTTCAGCGGCGTCCCCGAGGAGATCTTTAGCCAGTCGATCAGGCCAGTGATCGAGGTGGGCCCGGACAGGACGAGCCCGACGACGAGCGCAAGTGCCCAGCCCTTGGCCGCGCTCTCCTCGGCGATCCCGAGCGCCGAGAGAACCGCGGCGATCGTGGCGAACGTGTAGACGCCGATGGTCGCATCCGTGAGCGGCGGATGCACCGGATGCCCAGGGGTGCCGCGGAGCAGGTAATCGAGCTTCATCTCGC
>JBPCJB010000218.1:0-3988 GCA_051005735.1 Gaiellaceae bacterium
GCGCTGTGGCGGCGTCGACGCGCTCACCCGTGACGCAGTAGCGGCGCGCGACGCTAGCTCAGATCTTCGCGAGGACGTAAGGCGAGATCACCGACGGGATGCTCCCGAGCTTGACCTCCGAGAAGCCGAAGACGGCGTTCGTGTCGGCGACCGCGATATCGGAGCACGCGACGAGGCCGGCGCCGCCGCCGAGGGCGTGACCCTGGATTCGGGCCAGAACCGGCGCGGGGCAGCGGTCGATAGCGTCGAGCATCCCGCGGAGCGCATTCGCATCTGCGACATTCGCCTCATAGTCGAGATCGGCCGATGCGCGCATCCACTCGACGTCTGCTCCCGCACAGAAGCTCTGCCCTTCGCCGGCGAGGAGCACGGCGCGCGACTTGCCGACGTCGACGAAGGCCTCGGCAAGCTCGGCGATCAGGTCGGCGTCGAAGGCGTTGCGCGTCTCGGGCCGGGCGAGCGTCAGCCGCAGCACACCGTCATCGCGTTCGATCCGGAGCGCGCTCACTCTGCGCAGCTTAGAGTCGCGAGATGCTGAAGGGAGCGCTTGCCGCGGCGGTCACCCCGCTTCGAGACGACCGGCTCGACGAGGACGCCTTTGCGCCCTATGTCGATTTCCTCGTCGCCGGCGGGCTCGATGGGATCCTCGCGCTCGGGACGACCGGAGAGGGAATCCTGCTGAGGCCGGAGGAGCGCCGCCGCGTCGTCGAGCTCTACGTCGAAGCCTCGGGTGGACGTCTCCAGGTAGCCGCTCACTGCGGCGCCCAGACGACCCGCGACACCGTCGCGCTCGCTGCCCACGCGGCTGAGACGGGCGCCGACGCCGTCGCCGTGATCGGGCCGCCGTATTTCCAGCTCGACGACCGCGCGCTACTGGATCACTTCGCCGCTGCCGCGGCGGCCTGTGCGCCGCTTCCCTTCTACGTCTACGAGTTCGAGCGGGCGAGCGGCTACGCAGTGCCGCTGACGGTGCTCGAGTCGTTGCGCGAGCGTGCGCCGAACCTCGCGGGGCTGAAGGTCTCCGACTCACCCTTCGACCGGTTCTCGATCTACCTCCTCGAGCGCCTCGACGTCTTCGTGGGGCCGGAGGTCTTGATCGCGGAAGGGCTCGGCGCGGGCGCCGTGGGCGCGGTGTCGGCGCTGGCATCGGCCTTCCCGGAGCAGATCGCGGCCGCCGTGCGCGAGCCGTCCGCCGCCACGTCCGTCGCGCTCGGGGAGCTCCGCGCCGGGATCGAGCGCTTCCCGCGCCATGCGGCGCTGAAGTGCGTGCTCGGCGGGCGAGGAGTTCCCGTGCGCGAGGACGTGCGCGCGCCGTTGCGGGGCCTGACCGATGACGAGCGAGCGGAGCTGCTCGGTTGGCTCGAATCGTCGTAGCGGGCGCCGGCGCGATCGGCGCCTCGATCGCCTACCACCTCGCGCTCGCCGGGGCCGATGACGTCGTCCTCGTAGATGCGGGCGCGATCGCCGGCGGCGCGACCGGCAAGGCGATGGGCGGCGTCCGCCAGCAGTTCACGACCGAGGCGGAGGTGCGGCTCGCTCAAGAAAGCGTCCGGCTCTTCGCGGAGCTCGGCGCCCCGCTCTTCGAGCAGGTCGGCTACCTCTTCCTGGCCACGAGCGAGCTCGGGATCGCCGAGCTGGAGGAGCGGCGCGCGATCCAGCGCGAGCTGGGCGTGCCGGTCGAGCGCGTCGATCCTGCGTTCGTCGCAGGCCTGCGGGTCGAAGACGTGCTTGGCGCCGTGATCTGCCGGGAGGACGGGATCGCCGATCCGGCGGGTGTGACCCGCGAGCTTGTCCGGCGGGCGGCCGCCGGCGGTGTCGATGTGCGCGAGAGGACGGACGCGTTGGGGCTCGATGCCGACGTGCTCGTGCTCGCCTGCGGAGCGGCCTCCGCCGAGGTGGCGGCGACTCGGGGAGTCGAGCTTCCGGTCCGACCGCTCGTCCGGCAGCTCGCCGATGTCGGCCCGATCGCGGGGCTTCCGCCCGATCTCCCGATGACGGTCGAGGAGACCGGCTTCCACTTCCGTCCCGCGGGCGGTGGCCTCCGGCTCGCGATGGGTGAGACCGAGCCGCGCTGGGACGGGCCTGCCGAGGTGCGGGACGAGCTCGTCGAGGACTGGCGCGCGCGGCTCGCGCACCGCTATCCACCCGCTGCGAGCGCACCGCTTGTCCGCGCCTGGGCCGGCTACTACGACATGACCCCGGATGCGCATCCGATCATCGGCGAGATCGCCGCCGGCGTCTATGCCGCCTGCGGCTTCTCCGGCCACGGCTTCATGCAGGCCCCGGCCGTTGGCGCGGCCGTCGCCGCAGAGCTGCTCGGAGAAACCCCGGCGGTGGATCTGGCCCCGTATCGCCTCGAACGCTTTGCTGAGGGCGCCGGGTTTCCCGAGACGCTCGTCCTCTAGCTCCTAGCCCGGCCACGCGAGGAGCAGGATCCCGACCGCGGCGAGCGCGGCGAGACCGACGACGATGGCGTTCGCGACGAGCACCGCGACGAGGAGCGTCTTCTGGCGCCGTCCCGCCGGCGCAGAGCCGACGGCGGCCGCGTCGCCGTATGGACGCGACTGAGGACGCCGCCACGGCGTGCCCAGCGTGCCGAGCCGGGCACAGCCGGTATTTCGCCAAGCCCTCCTAGGCGGCGCGGACCTTTGCGTGCAGCTCCTTCAGGCTTCGGAGGACGTCCGCCTCGTCGTGCCCGAAGTCGTTCAGGTGCGCGTGGACGGCCGCCTCGAGCAGCCTGTGCTCCTCGTCGTCCAGGCGTAGCTCGTGCGTCCCGCCGTCCTCCTCGGGCTCCTCGCGCCAGCGCGTGACGATGAACTGCGCGTACCAGGCCGGCCAATCGGCATCTGGCTCGCCGCGCTCGGCCTCGTAGGCTGCGTGGGCGCTCTCCGCGACGCGAAGCAGGGTTCGCAACCTGTCCTCTGCCAACACTTTCTGAGCCTCCTCTACATTCGAAAGACGCCGAACGTCGACTCGGGGATGGGAGCGTTGAGCGCCGCCGAGATCCCGAGCGCGAGCACCCGACGGGTGTCTCGCGGGTCGATGATCCCGTCGTCCCAGAGCCGCGCCGTCGAGTAGTACGGACTGCCCTCGGCCTCGTACTTGGCCCGGATCTCGTCGGGATCGGCGTCGCCGACCAGCGAGAGCACAGTGGCCGCCTGCTCGCCGCCCATGACCGAGATTCGCGCATTCGGCCACATCCAGAGCTGCCGCGGCCCGTACGCGCGCCCGCACATGGCATAGTTGCCCGCGCCGAACGAGCCGCCGGTGACGACGGTGAACTTCGGCACGTCGGCGCATGCGACCGCCATCACGAGCTTGGCGCCGTCGCGCGCGATCCCGCCCTCCTCGTACTCCTTGCCGACCATGAAGCCGGTGATGTTCTGGAGGAAGACGAGCGGCACCCGCCGCTTGCAGGCGAGCTCAACGAAGTGCGCGCCTTTCTGCGCCGACTCGGCGAAGAGAACGCCCTTGTTCGCGAGGATCCCGACCGGGTATCCCTCGATCCGGGCAAAGCCGCAGACGAGCGTCTCGCCGTAGAGAGCCTTGAACTCGGCGAATCGGGAGCCGTCGACGATCCGCGCGATCAACTCGTGGGGATTCAGCTCGTGCTTGAAGTCCTCCGGGATCAGCCCGTAGAGCTCGGCGGGGTCGAGGGCCGGCGGCTCGGGCTGGGCGATATCCCATGGGGATGTAGGTGTACACCTGTGTAGGTGCCGCACGACCTGGCGTGCGAGCGCGAGCGCGTGCTCGTCCGAGGTGGCGTAGTGGTCGGCGACCCCGGAACGACGTGTGTGGACGTCGGCGCCGCCGAGCTCCTCGGCCGAAACGTCCTGGCCGGTCGCGGCCTTCACGAGCGGCGGCCCGCCGATGAAGATCGTCCCGGTCCCCTTGACGATGATCGTCTCGTCGCACATCGCCGGCACGTAGGCGCCGCCGGCCGTGCACGAGCCCATGACGACAGCGACCTGCGGGATCCCGAGCGCCG
>JBPCJB010000219.1:0-2931 GCA_051005735.1 Gaiellaceae bacterium
CACCGGCGACCCCAACCACCTCGGGATCGAGCTCGTGCTGCCGCTGCTCGTCCTGACGCCGCTCTACCTGCGGCTCGAACGGGGCCACCGGCTGCGTGTGCCCCTCGCCTGGCTGCTCTCGTTCCTCCTCCTCATCGAGCTGGCGACGCTCTCGCGCAGCGGGCTGCTCGGCCTCGGCGCCGGGCTCGCGGTGCGCGCGCTCCCCTACCGGCACAAGCTCCGCTCGCCCGAGCTCCTGCGGCCGCTGGCGGGGGTCGGACTCGTGTTGCTCGGAGTGCTGGCCACGCGCTGGGAGTTCTTCCGGATCGTGCTCAAGTCGCGCGTGGACACCTCCGGCGAGGGTACCTCGACGCACTTCGCGGTCTACGAGTTCATCCCGGACGTGCTCTCCTCACACCCGCTCTTCGGGCTCGGGCTGAACAACTTCTCCGTCTACTACGAGCTCATCACGGGCCGGACGAACTTCGGGCCGCACTCGTTCTACGTGGCGACGATCGTCGAGACGGGCATCGTCGGCACGCTCCTCTTCGCCTGGTTCCTCTGGTACCTATTCCGCCGGCTGGGGCGATTGCGCGAGATCGGACGGACGCTCGCCTCCCCGCGGATCCGCCCGCTCGCCTGGGGACTGACCGCCGCGCTCGTGGGGACGATCGCCGCGAACGCCTTCTACCTGACGATGACGTTCTACTACTTCTACGCGTTCGCGACGCTCGTGCTCGCGGCGCCGATCGTCTTCGCGCGGCGGCTCTCCTGAGGGTCGTCGTCCTGACGACGTCGTATCCGCGAAATGCGGACGACGTGGCCGGGAGCTTCGTGCGGGACGCGGTCGAGCACGCGCGTGCTGCGGGCGTCGAGATCGACGTCGTCTCGCCCGCCGACTTTCGCCACTTCGGGATCGCCTACGGCCACGGCATCGTCGGAAACCTCCGCCGCCGGCCTTGGCTCGTGCTCGCGCTGCCTCTCTTCCTGGCCGGATTCGTCCGCGCGGCCCGTCGCGCCTCCCGCGACGCCGACCTCGTCCACGCGCACTGGCTCCCGTCCGGGCTCGTCGCCGCGCTCAGCCGGAAGCCGTACCTCGTCCAGCTCTGGGGAACGGACGTCGAGCTCGCGCGCCGCGTCCCGTGGCTCGCGCGCCCCATCCTCCGTCGCGCCCGCGTGGTCATCGGCGCCTCGAGCGCGCTGATCGAGGCAGCACGCGAGCTCGGCGCGAGTCACGTCGAGCTGATCCCAACGGGCGTCGAGCTCCCTCCCGAGCCGGCGCCGCCGGCCGAGCCGCCGCACGTTCTCTTTGCCGGCAGGCTCTCGCGGGAGAAGGGGATCGAGGAGTTCCTCCGCGCGACCGAGGGGCTCCCTCGCGTCATCCTCGGTTCCGGGCCTGTCGCGGTGCCCGAGGCCGTGGCCTTCGTGCCGCCCTCTCAGGTCGGCGAGTACTACCGGCGCGCAGCCGTCGTCTGCGTGCCGTCGCGTCGCGAGGGCGTCGGCATGACCGCCCGCGAGGCGATGGCTTACGGACGTCCCGTGGTCGCGACGGCGGTCGGCGGGCTCCCCGAGGCAATCCGCGACGGCGAGACCGGGATTCTCGTCTCGCCTCGCGATCCGACGGCTCTGCGAGCGGCCGTCGAGCGGCTGCTCCACGACGCGCAGCTCCGCACGAGGCTCGGCGCCGCGGCCCGCACGCATGCCCAGCAGGAGCTCTCGTGGAGCACGGCCACGGCGGCGCTCGTCTCGCTTTACGAACGCACCGCAGCGCCGTGACTCTGGTAGAACGGGGAGCTGAGATGGCTGGAGAGAACACCATGCGCCGGCTCGTGATCGACGGTACGGAGATCAGCGACGCCAGCGATTGCTACGTGATTGCGGAGATCGGCCACAACCACGGTGGCTCCGTCGAGACGGCGAAGAAGCTGTTCGAGGAGGCCCGGAGCTGCGGGGCCGACGCCGTCAAGCTGCAGAAGCGCGACAACCGCGGCCTCTACACGCGCGAGGCCTACGCCAAGCCTTACGAGAACGAGAACAGCTTCGGCACCACCTACGGCGAGCACCGCGAGGCGCTCGAGTTCGGCCGCGACGAATACGTCGAGCTGAAGGCCTTCTGCGACGAGCTCGGGGTGACCTTCTTCTCCACGGCCTTCGATTTCGTCAGCGCCGACATGCTCGCCGAGCTCGAGATGCCGGCCTACAAGATCGCTTCGGGGGATCTGACGAACACGCCCCTTCTCCGTCACGTCGCGCGCATCGGCAAGCCGGTGATCTTCTCGACCGGCGGCGGGACGATCGAGGACGTACGACGCGCCCATGAGACGCTTGCGACCGAGAACGACCAGGTCGCGGTTCTCCAGTGCACCGCCGGCTACCCGGCCGAATGGAGCGAGCTCGACCTCGGCGTGATCTCCACCTACCGGCGGGAGTTTCCCGAAGCCGTTGTCGGCTTCTCGAGCCACGACAACGGGATCGCCATGGCGGTTGCGGCATTCGTGCTCGGGTCGCGAATCGTCGAGAAGCACTTCACGTTGAACCGCGCGCTCAAGGGCACCGACCACGTCTTCTCACTCGAGCCTCAGGGGATGCGGAAGATGGTGCGCGATCTGAAACGGACGAACGTAGCGCTGGGCGACGGCACGAAGAACGTCCATCCAAGCGAGATCGCCCCGGCCACGAAGATGGGCAAGAAGCTCGTCGCCGCGCGCGACCTGCCGGCCGGTCATGTCCTCGGGGAGGACGACGTGGCGCTGAAGTCGCCCGGTGACGGGCTGCCGCCCTACCAGCTCGAGCGTGTGCTCGGGTCGGAGCTGCGCCGGCCCGTGCTCGAGGACGAGACGCTGACCTTCGAGCTCCTGGAGGAGCGCCTGCCGACGGAAGGCGTCCTCTCGGGGCATTACGGCTGATCTCTCCGGCCGGCTCGCGCTCGTCACCGGCGCCTCGGGCAAGCTC
>JBPCJB010000220.1:0-6051 GCA_051005735.1 Gaiellaceae bacterium
GTCGTTCAAGCAACGATCGCGGCGATGCAGGACGCGCCGGGCGGCGCCCTCTACAACGTCGGCGGCGGCGAGGAGGCGACCGTCCGTGACGCCATCGACCTGCTTCAGGAGCTCGCCGACCAAGCGCTCGACGTGCGCTACGGCCCCCGCGCCGAAGGAGATGTCGTGCGGACGTGCGCCGACACGAGCAGGATCGAGGCCGAGCTCGGCTGGAAGCCGCGTACCACGCTCCGCGAAGGCCTCGCGTCCGAGTGGGACTGGGCGTCATCGGCCCAGCCCGCCGTGCGCTGACAGCGGAGTCGGGCCTCGACCATGAGCGAGAGCGTTCAACCGAGGGGGATTCGAGCCCGTGAGCGCTCGACGCTGCCGGTCGCGATCGCCGGCCGGTGGTACCCGCTCTCCATCGGGATGGTGACGCTGGCGGCGGTCGGGTTCCTGCTCCACCAACTGCTCGCCTGGCCGCCGCACGAGGACGAGACGCTCGCGCTCTTCGTCGGCCGCTACCCGCTCGACCAGCTCTTCCAGGTCGTCCTGGAGGAGCGCGGCGGCGCGCCGCTGCACTTCCTGCTCGCCTGGGTGGTCGCGCACCTCGGCTTCGGGCTGGAGGGATTGCGGCTGCTGTCCGCGGCGCTCGCAGTCGCGAGTCTGCCGGTCGTCGCGGCGCTCGGCGTCAGGCTGGCCGGCCGGCGGCAGGCGCTCGTCGCGACAGTGCTCGTGGCGGCGAGCTGGACGTTCCTCTTCCACGGCGTCTATGGCCGAATGTACAGCCTCTTCCTCTGCACGAGCGCCCTCTCGTATCTGACGTTGCTGCGCGCGCTCGAGCGCGGCGACCGGCGCTCGTGGGCGCTCTGGATCGTCGCGACCCTCGCGACCGTCGCCACGCATCCCTACGGCGCGATCGTGCTCGCGAGCCAGGGCGTATTCGTGTTGGTCGCCCACCGAGAGCGGCTCCGCAAGACGCTCCTCGCGTTCGCGGCCGTCGGCGTCCTCGGGATCCAGTTCTGGCTCACCGACCTCGTCCTCGCCGGCCGGTTCGAGGTCGGCGTCGGCGCGGGCGGGGAGAAACTCGGCGGGCCGTGGCCGGTCTTCGTCTACCTCTGGCACGTCCTCGGCGACTTCACGACCGGGTGGTGGCCGTTGCTCGTCATCGTCGCCACGCTCGGCGCGCTCGGCCTCCGTGCGCTGCCGCGTCAGACAGTCCTGCTCACCGCCGCGGTCGCCCTCGTACCGACCCTCGCGTTCCTCGTCGCGCGACTCGGCAGCGCCACCTCGCCGGAGACGCGCCACCTGATCTTCGTGCTCCCGCTCGCCGCGTTGGCGGTCGCGGCGGGGATCGTCCGGCTCGGCCGGGTCGCCCCGGTCGCGCTGGCGGCGCTCGTCGTCGCGCAACTGGCCTGGGCGTGGCAGAAGACGCCGCCGCTCTTCGAGTGGGAGCCCGACGCGCGCCAGGCGGCCCGAGTGGACGCCTCGGCGTACCTCGCGGCGACGAGCCGCCCCGACGACGTCCTCTTCGGCTTCGAGCCGCTCTACCTCGGCGCGTGGGAGCGGAACTCCGCCTTCCCGCTCGCCGTGCTGCCGCGGGCCGACGCGAACCTCGCCCTCTCGACGCTCCTCGACCTCGAGCGGCCGCTCGGCCGAGGCGTCTGGATCCTCGATGCGAGCGAGCCGAACAACGCGGAGCCGGCGCTCGAGATCGACCTGCGCCGGCCGAAGCCCGAGTCTGCGTTCGAGGTGCGGCGTTTCGGGCCGTTCCTCGTGATCCGCACGACCGAGCCGGTGGGGACACCCAAGCGCTACCTCGAGCGCGCGGGCGACGCGATCCTCGTCGGGAAGTCGCTCTGGATCGGCGACGCGGACATCAACCTGCTCACGATCGAGCGGGCCGCCCGCGCCCTCCGCGGCTACGGGGCCGACCGCTCGCTCTCGACGAGCTCCCGGTAGCAGGGCGCCTCCTCGAAGGCGGCGAGCCCGGCCGGAGTCTCGCGGCGGCGCTCCTTCTGCCGCAGCCGCCTCGCCGCGGCGAGCGCGGCGGAGGCGCCGAGCGCCGCCCCAACGAGGAACGAGCGCGTTCGCGAGCGGCGTGAGTCGTAGTCCATGGAAGGATCGTAGAGTTCCCTCCAGTGCGACTGCCCGACATGGCGTTTCGCGCTGGAGGGAGCTCTTAGTCGTGATCGTCGCTTTGGGAGACCTGCTGCTCGACGTGATCGTGCGGCTCGAGCAGCCGCTCGCCGAGGGCGCGGACGCGAACGCGATTACGCGGCTCGGGCCGGGCGGCCAGGCGGCGAACGTGGCCGCCTGGGTCGCGAAGCTCGGCGGCCGCGCGCGCTTCGTCGGCAAGCTCGCGGGCGACGAGGCCGGGCTGGCAGCCCGTGGTGGGCTCGAGCGTTACGGCGTCGAGGTCTGCGGCCCGCTTGTCGAGGGTCGCACGGGCACCGTGGTCGCGCTCGTCTCCGAGGACGGCTCGCGGACGATGGCGTCGGATCGCGGCGTCTCGCCCGACCTGCTCCCCGACGAGCTCGACCCGGCCTGGCTCGACGGCTGCGAGCTCCTCCACCTCCCCGGTTACTCGCTCCTGCGCTCGCCGATCGACAAAACGGCGTTGCGGGCAGCCGAGCTTGCGCCCCGCGTCAGCGTCGACCTCTCCTCTTGGAGCGCGATCCGGGATTTCGGGCCGGAGCGCTTCCGCGAGCGGCTCGAGGAGCTTCGCCCGGACGTCGTCTTCGCGAACGAGGCCGAGGAGCGGATCCTCGGCGGGCCGATCGCGTGCGGGGCGTGGATCCTCAAGCTCGGCCCGGGCGGCGCCCGCTTCGGCGAGCTCGCGTTACCCGCGCTGCCCGCCGAGGTCGTCGACACGACGGGCGCCGGAGACGCGCTGGCGGCCGGCTACCTCGTCGGCGGCCCGGAGCTTGCCCTGGAGGCCGCTTCACGGTGCGTCGCGAAGCTAGGCTCGATGCCGTGAAGGATCTGATCGTCGTCTCCGCGGAGGTCGGGCAGGCGCTGGCCGAGCGGCGGGCGGTCGTAGCGCTCGAGACGACGCTCGTCGCGCACGGGTTTCCACCGGGTGAAGGTGTCACCGTCGGGCTCGAGAGCGAGGGTCGCGTGCGCGAGGCGGGGGCAGTGCCGGCGACGGTCGGCGTGCTCGACGGCCGGCTCAGGATCGGCCTCGACGAGAGCCAACTCGAGCGCTTCGACGCCAACGCGCGCAAGGTCGGCCCGCGAGACCTTGCCGCAGCGATCGTCCAGGGGGCGGTTGGCGCGACGACCGTCGGTGGGACGCTCGCCGCCTGCCGCGCGGTCGGGATCGGCTTCATGGGCACGGGCGGGCTCGGCGGCGTCCACCGCGGCTTTCCGAGTCCGCCCGACGTCTCCGCCGATCTCGGTGAGCTGATCCGGACAGAGGCGCTGATCGTCTCCTCGGGCGTCAAGTCGATTCTCGACGTGGCCGCGACCGCGGAGCTGCTGGAGACGCTCGGTGTGCCCGTGCTCGGCTTCGGGACCGACGATCTGCCCCTCTTCTACGCGGCCCACGGCGGGCCGCCTGTGTCGGCGCGCGTCGATTCGGCCGAGGATGCGGCGCGCGTCGCCCGCGCCCACTGGCGGCTCGGCCGGCACACTTCGATCCTGCTCGGCCGGCCCGCGACCGAGAGCCTCGACGACATGGAGCCGCTGATCGAGCGCGCTCTCGCCGACGCGCACACCCAGGGCGTCAGCGGCCAGGGCGTGACGCCGTTCGTGCTCTCCTATCTCCACCGGGAATCGGGCGGCCGGACGCTCGCCGCGAACCGGCAACTGATCGCCGACAACGCACGACTGGCCGCTGAGGTGGCCGTCGCCTATGCCTCTCTATAGCACTGTCAAGGACTTGAAGCTCCTCGTCGAGCGAGTCGAGCTGGAGCACCTCGATCTGAAGCTCGAGCACATGACGCGGCGCGTTACGGTCGTGCATCTCTACGGCGCGGGGCACGAGGGCGTCGGTGAGGACGTCAGCTACGAGGAGGATCTCCAGCTCGCGTTCACCGACGAGGCGCTGCCGGATCTCGCGGGCGAGCACAGGCTCGATTCGTTCTCGGCGCTCGTCGCGGATCAGCCCGGCTACCGCCCGTGGGGGCTCGAGTCGGCGGCGCTCGACCTCGCGCTCCGCCAGGCCGGTGTCTCGCTCGCCGAGGCGGTCGGCCGCGAGCCCCGCCCCGTCCGGTTCGTCGTCTCCCAGAGCGATGTCGAAGGCTGGCGCGCGGTCTCGCCCGAAATTCGCTTCAAGCTCGACGCGAGCGACTCGTGGACGGACGAGGTCGTGGCCGGACTCGCCGCCACGGGCGCGGTCGACGTCGTCGATCTGAAGGGCCTGTACGAGGGCGACTGGGTCGATGCGACGCCGTCGGCCAGGCTCTACGGCCGCGTCGCCGCGGCGTTCCCGGACGCGTGGCTCGAAGATCCGCGGCTGAACGAGGAGACGGATCCGGCGCTCGCGCCGCACCGCGACCGGATCACCTGGGACTTCCCGATCCACTCCAGGGAGGACGTCGAGACACTCCCGTTCGCGCCGCGCTGCCTCAACTCGAAGCCGTCCCGCTTCGGCTCCGTGCGGCGGCTCTTCGAGTTCTACGACTATTGCGAGGAGCGCGGAGTCGCGATCTACGGCGGCGGCCAGTTCGAGCTCGGGCCGGGCCGCGGCCAAATCCAGCATCTCGCCTCGCTCTTCCATCCGGACGGCCCAAACGACGTGGCGCCGAAGGAGTACAACGCGGGCTCGCCGCGCGCGGGCCTGTCCGAGAGCCCGCTTCCGCCCGGGTCGACAGAACCGGGATTCCGTTCAGCTACAAGCGGCCGCTGACGAGCAAGGGCACCCGGAAGCGGGGCGAGCGCGAGCGGGCGGTCGGGATCGATCCGGAGGACGAAGCCGCCCGGTGGCTCGACGAGCACGACCCGAAGCCGGAGCCACCGCAGCCGAAGGCGGCTAAGAAGTCGAAGGCAGTACACCGCTTCCGCCAGTCGAGGTAGCGCCGCTGCTGCGTCTCGCAGCCTCTACGACTCCAGCGCCGCGATCAGCGCATCCACCTCGAGCAGCTCGAGCGACTGGAGCTTGGCGCTGCCTCGCGCGCCGAGCGCGAGCGAGACCTTCGCGATCGTGGCGGCATCCGGCGCCTCGACGATGTTCACGAAGTCGTACTCGCCGATCGTCGCCCACTGGTGCAGCACCTTCGCGCCCAGCTCCTCGACGTCGCGGTTGACCTCGCGCAGGCGCGCCGGGTTCGCCTTCAGCGTCTGCACGCCCTGGGCGGTGAGCTTCGTCAGCATCAGATACGTGGGCATCGGGGTTCCTCTCGGTTGACATGCGCGACGAGCGTCGGCTACCGCCGATGCGCGTCTTGCGCCGGGGAAGAGCCCGATCGTACGCGGGCGGCCTGGTCGACGTAGAGGATCGCGCCGCCGACGAAGAGGAGCGGCGAGACGACGAGATCGGCGAGCCCGAGCGCAACTCGCTCGCCGGAGTCGCCGAGGTCGCGCAGGAGCAACGCCAGCATCAGCTTCACGAGTCCGAAGAGGATGACGAGGGTGGCGAGCGAGGCGAGGGCGTGAATGTAGTCCGCGCGAGCGAGCTCGAACGTACGGCGCAGCGCCGCCCCGAGCGGGGGACGCTCGAGGGCGAGCACCGGTACCACGAGCCCCACGAGCGCGAGCCACGCGACCGCCGGCAGGACGAAGGCGAGGGAGAGGAATGCGGCGGGAATCCAGACGAGCGAGCCGGCTGCGATCGCCTTGACTGCGTCGCCCGTCACGACTTCCCGCTCACCGACGAGCGCTGAGGCGCGGGTGTATGCGGCTGCCATCAGCGGGGCGCCGGCCGCGAGGACGAGAGCCTGGACGAGAGTCGAGCGGCCCGCCGAGATCTGGTTAATCGTCGCGACCGGGAGGCCGAGCGGGAGCACCGCCCAGAACCGGCTCCCGTAGAAGCGGATGCTCTCGGCGACGAGCTGGCCGACCGTGCGAGTCTCAGGCGGCAACGGTGGCGGCAGGGGCTCGCCCTGCTTCGGGTAGCGCGGGCGGGCCACG
>JBPCJB010000221.1:0-5784 GCA_051005735.1 Gaiellaceae bacterium
AAGAAAAGGAGGAAAGGAGAGAGGGGGGAGAGAGGAAGAGAAGGGGAGGGGAGGCGGGGACGCGAGGAGCCTGAACGGGCCGGTGCCGATCCCCTGGCGGCCGGCGTTCACCTGCTGGTACATCCCCTCGGGGACGATCGGGGTGTAGCGATTCCACGCGAGGTGCCCGAAGAGACGCGCGTCCGAGTTCTTCAGCTTCACCCGGATCACGTACCTGCTCCGAACCTCGGTCCCCTCGACGGCGACGTACGCCGTCAGCTTCACGACCGGGCTACCCGGAACGGGCGGGTTCTCCCTCAGGTCGAACGAGTACTTGACGTCCGCCGCCGTCAGCTCCTTGCCGTTGTGGAAGCGAACGCCCCGGCGGAGAGTGAAGTCGACGGTTCGCTTGTCGACCACCTTCCACGACTCGGCGAGCGCGGGCCGCTGGTTCAGCTGCGAGTCCCACTCGATCAGCGACTCGTACATCGGCGCCTTGCCCCAGTGATTCGAGGTCAGCGTGGCCCCGAACGGCGCGATGTGGACGGGATCCTGCTCGAGCGCCCACGTGACGCGGCCGCCGGTCGGCACCGCCGCGTCGGCGCGCCGAGGCGCCGCCTTCGCAGAGCCGACGAGCGCGCCGGCCGTGACGGCGCCCGCGCCGACCTGGCCCGCCTTGACGAGCAGGTCTCGGCGATTGAGATCGCCCTTGCCCGGGCTTTCCGGTGTTGGCTTGTCTGACACTTTCTGCCCCTCCCTCCAATGCCTCGTGGCGGTCAGAGGATCTGACCGACCCGTGGTGCCTCACCCTGGATGTCGTCGTAAAAGACGGACTCGCGCACCTCGTGGTTAGCGAGCCGATCGACGGCCTCGGGATCGAGCTCGATTCCGAGGCCGGGCGAACGTGGGACCTCGACTAGGCCGTCGCTCATCTCGAGCGGCTCCGTGAGGACGTCGAATTCCTGCAGCGGGTAGTGCGTGTCGCTCGCGAACGGGAAGTTGGACGACGCCGCGACGACGTGGACGTTCCCCATCGTGGCGACGCCGAGCTCGGCCCAGCTCCCGATCGTGCACCACTTGCCGGCGGCATCCGCGAGGGTGCCGATCTGGTGGGCCCGCCGCAGGCCTCCGGCCTCGGACGGGTAGACAACGAGCACGTCGCAGGCGTCCGCTTTGATCAGCTCGAGCGCCGAGCGGACGTCCGTGCAACCTTCGTCCGCGGCGATCGGGACCGACACGCAACGCCGCACCTGCGCCATCCCCGCCAGGTCGAAGTCAGGCACGGGCTGCTCGACGTACTGGAGATCGAACTGCTCGAGCCCGTTGATCCACTTGATCGCGGCCGGAACGCTCCAGATCATGTTCGCGTCGATCCGGATCTTGACGTCCTTGCCGACCCGGTCGCGGATCGCAGCGATCGTGTCGTGATCCTGCTCGAAGTCGCGGCCCACCTTGAGCTTGAGCTCGGTGTAGCCGGCTGCGACGAAGGCGGCCGCCTTGTCCGCGTTCGCCTCGGGCGTGTCGATGAAGAGGTAGCCGACCACGGGGACGCGATCGCGACAGAAGCCGCCGAGCAGCTCTGCGACGGGAGCGCCGAGTGCCTTTCCCTTCAGGTCGAGGAGCGCGATCTCGATCCCGGCGATCGCGTAGTTCGCGATCCGGCTCCAGTTGCGGGAGAACTCCTCCAGCCTGTGCACGAGCCACTCGACCCGGAGCGGATCCTGACCCACCAGGAACTGGGTCAGCTCGTGCTCGATGATCGTCTGGATCGTCGGCAGGGTCGGCCCCGGCGCCTCCCCGAGCCCGACCATCCCCTCGTCCGTGTGGATCTGCACGAGCAGCCCCGAGGCCGAGTGGCGCGTCCCGCCCGGCCACACGAGCGGCTCCCGCACGGGGGTTCGGACGGCCGTTGTATCGATCCTGGTAATCCGCACCGAGACCGTTACACTAGAGCCCGCGCGTTTGGATTGTCAACCATTCGAGGATTGTCTACATGGCCGCGACGCCCAAACCGGTCGATGTCCTGCCTGCGGAGATGACTCCCGTCGCGGACGGCGGCCTCAAGCCCGGACTGCGCGGTCAACAGGTGGTCGAGGCGTTGCGCACGGCGATCATCGCCGGGAGGTTCGAGCCGGGGGCGCGCCTGATCGAGTCGGCGCTCTCGGCCGAGCTCGGGACGAGTCGCGGCCCTGTGCGCGAGGCGCTCCGCCAGCTCGAGAACGAGGGTCTCGTCATGTCTCTCCCCTACCGCGGCGCGATCGTCCTCGGCGTCTCCGACGAGGAGGTGCAGCACGTCCTGATCCCGATCCGACTCACCGTCGAGCGCTACAGCTTCGCGAAGGCGCTCGAGACGATGACCGATGACGACTTCGCCGAGGTCGCGAAGCAGGTGTGGCTGATGGAGCAGGCGGCGAAGTCGGGCGACCTGACGAAGGCCGTAGAGGCCGACCTCCAGTTCCATGATCTGGTGATCTCTGCTTCCGGGCAGACACACACGCTCCAGATCTGGCGCAGCATCTGGCCACGAATCCGCGCCTACTTCTTTCGCTACGGCCGGAGCTCGAGCCTCGAGGAGATGGTCGAGGATCACCGTGTCCTCCTGGCCGCGTTGCAGACGCGCGACCCCAAGCGCGTGATGCCGCTGCTCGAGCGGCACATCGCGATCTCGATTCCGCCTCAAGGCCCGAAGCGGAAGGCGCGATGAGCGAGAACGGCCGCTCGGACGCGCTGCTCCGCGTCGAGAGCCTCTCCACCTGGTTCGATACGGACAAGGGCGTGCTCCGCGCCGTGGACGGGATCGACTTCGAGATCGCGCGCGGCGGCACTCTCGCCGTCGTCGGCGAGTCCGGAAGCGGCAAGTCGGTGACGGCCCTCTCGGTGATGCGCCTCGTCGAGCGTCCGGGCCGGATCCATCCGGACTCGCGGATCTGGTTCGAGGGCCGCGACCTCGCAAGGCTGGACGAGAAGGCGCTCGGGAAGATCCGCGGCAACGACATCTCGATGATCTTCCAGGAGCCGATGACCTCGCTGAACCCGGTCTTCACGGTGGGCGAGCAGATCGCGGAAGCCGTCCGGCTCCACCAGGGACTCGGGCGAAGGGACGCGCTCGGGCGCGCGACCGAGATGATGCGGCTCGTCGGGATCCCCTCCGCCGAGCGGCGCGTCAAGGACTATCCGCACCAGCTCTCGGGCGGCATGCGGCAGCGCGCGATGATCGCAATGGCGCTCAGCTCCGACCCCAAGCTCCTGATCGCGGACGAGCCGACGACGGCGCTCGACGTAACCGTGCAGGCGCAGATCCTCGAGCTGATGAAGGAGCTGCGCGAGCGGCTCGGGATGGCGATTCTCCTGATCACCCACGACCTCGGCGTCGTCGCGGAGATGGTCGATGAGGTCGCGGTCATGTACGGCGGCCGGATCGTCGAGCGCGGGCCCGTCGCAGAGATCTTCTCGAGCCCGCAGCATCCGTACACCGAGGCGCTGCTCGACTCGATCCCGCTCCTCGGGATGCGCTACTCGAAGCCGCTGAAGGCGATCCGCGGCGTCGTCCCGAGCCCGCTCGACTGGCCGGCCGGCTGCCGTTTCGCGCCCCGCTGCGACTACACCTTCGACAAGTGCATCGCGAACGACCCGCCGCTCCTGCCAGTGCCGCCGCAGGAGTCCGCGTGCTGGCTCTGCGAGAACGGGCGGCGCGTCCCCCGCGCGGCGCAGGTGGTCGCGTGACGACCGGGTCGCCGGAAGTCCTGATGAGGGCGCGCGGGCTGAAGAAGCACTTCCCGGTGCGCAAGGGGATCTTCAAGCGCCAGGTCGCGACCCTCCAGGCCGTGGACGGCGTCGATCTCGACATCTTCCGCGGTGAGACGCTCGGGCTCGTGGGCGAATCGGGCTGCGGCAAGTCGACGCTCGGCCGGACGCTCCTGCGCATCCTCGAGCCGACCGCGGGCGAGCTCGAGTTCGACGGGGTCGACCTGAACAGGCTCGGCTCGCGCGCGCTGAAGGCGCAGCGCCAGCACATGCAGATCGTCTTCCAGGACTCGGTCGGCTCGCTCGACCCGCGGATGAAGGTGAAGGATCTCGTCGGCGAGGGCCTGCGGATCCACGGGATCGAGCGCAGGCGCAGGGAGAGCGTCGTGCTCGAGACGCTCGAGCGCGTCGGCCTGAGCGCCGAGTCGGCCGAGCGCTACCCGCACATGTTCAGCGGCGGCCAGCGCCAGCGGATCGGCCTCGCCCGCGCGCTCGTCCTCCGTCCGAAGTTCATCGTCGCGGACGAGCCCGTCTCGGCCCTCGACGTCTCGATCCAGTCGCAGGTGCTGAACCTGCTCGTCGAGCTGAAGCGCGACTTCAACCTCACCTATCTCTTCGTCGCCCACGACCTTGCGGTCGTCGGCTACATCTCCGACCGGATCGCCGTCATGTATCTCGGCAAGATCGTCGAGCTCGCGTCCTCGGACGACCTCTTCGCGCGGCCGCTCCATCCGTACACGCAGGCGCTCCTCTCCGCCAACCCCGAGCCGATTCCGGGCCGAAAGCACCAGCGGATCGTGCTCAGGGGCGACGTTCCGAGCCCGATCGACCCGCCCTCGGGCTGCCGCTTCCGGACGCGCTGCCCCATCGCGCAGCCGATCTGCGCCGAGATCGAGCCACCGCTCGCGGATCACGGCCAGAGTCACGGCGCCGCGTGCCACTTCGCGGGAACCCCGATCGCGGACGTTCCGGCAGCGCACCCGACCCTCGTCGGTTGAGCCTCCAGGACATCCGGCTCCTGCACGACCAGCGCGTGCCGATGCGGGACGGCATCCACCTCTCCGCAGACGTCTACCTCCCACTCTCCGGCGGCCCGCACCCGACGATCTACCAGTGGACGCCGTACGAGTCGACGCGCGAGCGCTTCGTCGGCTGGGGCGTGTGGTTCGCGCAGCGGGGCTATGCGGCAGTCGTCTCGGACGTGCGCGGCCGCTACGAGTCGGAGGGCGAGTTCGTCGCGTGGGCGAAGGACGGGCCGGACGCGCACGATTCGCTGAGCTGGGCGGCCGGCGAGGCCTGGTGCAACGGCCGGATCGGAACCTGGGGCCGAAGCTACGGCGCCCTCGTCCAGTGGCAGCTCATGCACCTCGGGCACCCGAACCTCGAGTGCGTCGCCCCTCAGGTGATCCACGACGACTACTTCTGGGACGGCTACTTCACGGGCGGCGCCTTCCAGCTCGCGCTCACGCTCGGCGCGGCGACGCTCTGGACGAGCGCGATCAGCCTGATCACCGGCCCGAGCGCGCGCGACCTGATGCTGAACGACCGGATCTGGCGCCACTTGCCCCTGATCGAGCTCGACGAGGTCGCGATCGGACGCAAGGTCGGCTACTGGCGCGAGTGGTGGGAGCACCAGGAGAACGATTCCTACTGGCAGCAGTTCCACCACCGGCCCGAGGCCGTGACCGTGCCGATCTTCCAGCAGGGCGGTTGGTTCGACCCCTACTCCGGCTCGCATCTCCGGAAGTTCGCGAAGATCGGGACGCGCGTCCCGAACCGCGTCCTGATGGGGCCCTGGTCGCACGAGGAGGAGGTCGAGACCTTTCGCGGCGACATCGACCTCTGCGCGGGGGTGACCGTCGTCCGCGACCACGAGCTCGCCTTCTACGACCGCTACCTCCGCGACGAAGGCAACGACTGGGAGGAGCGTCCGCCCCTCGAGCTCTTCGTCCTCGGGCGGAACGAGTGGCGGGGTGAGAGCGAGTGGCCGCTCGCCGGAACCGAGCTGACGCCGTTCTTCCTCCGTGGCGGCGGCAGGCTCGACCTCGAGGCGCCGCGCTC
>JBPCJB010000222.1:0-9949 GCA_051005735.1 Gaiellaceae bacterium
CTGGCCGACGCCGTGGTGAATCGCACCGCATGATCCAGCTCGGCCGGACGATTCCAGCGCTTCCCGCCTTCGATGTGGCGGCCTCGGTCGAGTTCTACCGCGAGCGGCTGGGTTTCGACGCGATCCATCACGATGGGGGCTTTGCCGTCCTGCGGCGGGACGACGCCGTGGTCCATCTCTGGCAGGCGGACGACGAGAGCTGGCGGGACCGCGCAGCGGGCGAGAAGCCGGTCTGCTCCGGCGCCGAGTCCTTCATCGCCGGAACCGCTAGCTGCCGGATCGAGAGCGAAGGGGTTGACGAGCTCTATGCGGAGTTGCGCGAGCACGACGTGCTCCACAGGGTGTCCCGTGACGGAGTCACCACGACCGACTTCGGCACGCGCGAGTTCGCAACCCTCGACCCGGACGGCAATCTCATTGCCTTCTTCCAGTGGGTCGAGCAGCCATGATCAGATTGGGGCGCATCTCCTACGTGAACATGGCGCCGGTCTTCCACCGGCTCGTGGCGGAGGTGGAAGAGGTCACCGGCGTCCCGACGGAGCTGAACGCGATGCTCCTCGACGGTCAGCTCGACATCGCGCCGATCTCGTCGATCGAGTACGCCCGGCACGCCTCGTCGCTGCGGATCCTGCCGCGGATGTGCGTCTCGTCGGAGGGCGCAGTCGAGTCGATCCAACTCGTCTCGAAGCTTCCGTTCACGCAGATCCGCTCGGTCGCGGTGACACCTGAGAGCGCGACCTCTGTCGTCCTGATGAAGGTTCTCCTCCCTCACGCCGTGCAGTCGCCGCTCGATCCGGTGCTCGGCCAGGGGAGCGCGGACGCGAAGCTCCTGATCGGCGACGCAGCGCTCAAGAGCGCCTTCGCCGATCCGACCCCGCACTACGACCTCGGCAAGCTCTGGCTCGAGCGCACCGGGTTGCCGATGGTCTTCGCCGTCTGGGCTGCGCCCGAGCCCGTTGTCCCCGGCCTCTCCGAGCTCGAGCACGCCCTCGTCGCCTCGGTGCGGCTTGCCCGCTCCGAGCCCGAGGTGCTCGCGCACGAGGCGAGCGAGCGCTACGGCTACCCGGCCGGGTACCTCGCGCGCTACTTCGAGAAGCTCCGCTACTCCTTCGGCCCGCGCGAGAAGGCCGGCCTCTACACCTTCCTCGAGATGGCGAAAGACGTGGGCGAGCTCGAGCACGTGCCCGAGCTGCGCTTCGTGACCGCGGCCGGCGCGGCGGTCTGATCGACCCGCCGTGAGTTTCGACCGCGCTTTCGCCGACGTGCTTGCCGCCAACGAGTCGTACGCGCGGGACTTCCGGCTCGACGGCCTTCGGGCTCATGCGGCCAGGGGTCTGGCCGTCCTCACGTGTATGGACTCCCGGATCGCGCCGCTCGCGATGCTCGGACTGGATCCCGGCGACGCGAAGATCCTGCGCAACGCGGGCGCGCGCGTCACCGACGACGTGCTGCGCACGCTCGTGCTCGCGTCGTACCTGCTCGGCGTCGACCGCGCGATGATCGTCGCGCACACGGACTGCCGGATGGCGGCCGGCGACGAGGACGATATGCACGACGCGATGAGCGAGGCGGGCGGGCTCGACACTCGGAGCCTTGCCTTCCTCGTCACGAGCGATCAGGAGGCGACGCTTCGCGAGGACGTCCAGCGCGTGCGCTCGTGGCCATATCTGACGCGGCTCACTGTGGGCGGGTTCCTGTACGACGTCGAAACCGGACGGCTGGCTCAGATCTGCTGAAGGCTCACCGAACCGCTTGCATCAGATGCGACCCCGATGCTCTGTGAAGCATGCGAACGACGATCGACTTTCCCGATGAAGCTAGCCCGATAGCCGTGGTCGCTGGGAGCCCGTTACGGCATCAGGCAGTCAGCGCGGCAGGCCGCTCGGCGCGGCGGTACTCGACGGTGTAGCCGAGGGCGCGAGGCACCGCGAGCAACGCGTCGAGGTCGAGTTCGATCGTCGCGCCCGCCTTCTGCGTCACCTCGTCCTCGAGCGGGAGGTCGAAGTCGTCGGCGCCGTAGTCGAGCGCGCGGAAGGCTTCCTCGTTTTGGGTCAGCACCGAGGTGCGGATGTGCTTGACGTTGTCGAGGAAGATCCGGGAGAGCGCGATCCAGCGCCAATACTCCTGCGGCGGGATCTCGCGGCCACCGAAGGCGGTCGCGTACGGCTTGTACGTCCAGCAGAGGAACGAGAAGAGGCCGTCGAGCCCGTCGCGGAGGAGGTCGTCCTGGAGGTCGCACGTCCGCTGGAGGTGCTCGAGCCGCTCGTCGAGCGCCTCGTCGAAGCCGATCACCATCGTCGCGGTCGTCCGGAGGCCGGCCTCGACGATCGCGCGCTGCGCCTCGAGGTACTCGCGCACGGTGTACTTGAACTTGGCGTGCCGCTTGCGGAAGTCCTCGGTCAGGATCTCGCTCCCCCCGCCCGTGATCCAGTGGACGCCCGCCTCGCGGAGTCGCGCCGCCGCCTCGGCGTGCGTGAGGCCGGCGCGGTCGGCCAGGTAGACGAACTCGGCGATCGTGAGCGCGTAGAACTCGACCCGGTTGCCGTAGCGCTCGCGGACGGCGGCGAAGAGCTCGCAGTAGAAGTCGAGCGGAAGCTTCGGGTTGAAGCCGCCGTTGAAAGCGACGAGGTCGCCGCCGAGCTCGAGCAGGTCGTCGATCTTCGCGAACACGTCCTCGCGCGAGAGGACGTAGCCGCCTTCCTGGTTCGGCAGCACGTAGAAGGCGCAGTAGTCGCACTGGGCGACGCAGACGTTCGTGTAGTTGACGATCCGCATCACCATGTAGGTCGCGTGCTTGGGCTCGTGGAAGCGTCCGCGGGCGGTCTGTGCGAGCGATTTCAGCTCCTCGTCGCTTGCGTGGAGCCAGAGCTCGCGCGCCTCGTCGACGGTGATTCGCACGGTCACACAGGCACCGCTTCCTCGACCGTGACCTCCTCGGGCGCGAGCGTGTCCATGAAGGAGCTCACCGAGAAGACGGCTTTGCCAGGCCCTGCGACGCCGTAGCCCGGCGGCGGCTTGAGGCCGTGGCGCTCGAGGGTCTCGCGGTAGGCCTCGAGCAGGCGGATGTGGTACTCGAGCGGCGCGCCGTCCGGGTTGTCCCGGCCGAGCGGGGTCGTCGGCTCGGGGCACCAGGTCGTGAAGCGTGGGGTGATCCCCCGGCTCATGAAGTAGTCGAGGCCCTCGGTCGTCGACGCGATCGCCTCGTCGATCGTCCGGAAGCCGAACGGTGCCGCCATCTCGACGCCCGCGACGAAGTTCGGGATCACGAAGCGCGGGCCGAAGACCTCGGCCGCGTCGATGATCCGCCGGTGCCACTCCTCGCGGCCGACGTAGCGCTCCTTACCGGGCGAGATCAGCTCGAAGAGCCGCTTGTCCCAGACCTCGTAGTTCGGGTGGTAGATCGTGATCCCGTAGTCCTTGTAGCGCTGGACGTCCGCGCGCGGAAGCGCCTGCGCCACGACCTTGCCGATCCAGCGGCCGGGGAAGCGCTCCTCGATCGCCTGCGCATAGCGGCCGTAGAAGTCGGCCTCGGCGAGCCCGTCTACCGTGCTCGTGACCGAGCCGCCGGTGAGCGTGTACGCCTTGCTCACCTTGTCCGTGTCGTAGCGGTCGATCAGCGCAAGTGCCTCGAGCACGTCCTCGACCGGTTTCACCCCCGTGTAGGGGCGGCCTTCTCGCTTGTGCTGGCGCCAGTTGTGGTTGATGTCGCAGAAGCCGCACTCCTCCTTGGCGCCGAAGTACTGGCAGAGCCGCAGCACGGTGAGGTAGATCAGGTAGCCCCACTGGATGGTGGGCGCCGTCTCCATGACCGTCTTCCCGTTTCCGAGCGGGTGGCGGTAGTACTCGGGCATCGGCGGCAGACCCACGTTCGCGATCTCGCGACCGTCGAGCGAGAGCCTGAGCTCGCCGGCGTCTCTCCGGGTGACGCTGTACGGCGAGCCGGGGTTGACGCGGACGGAGACGATCGTCCGGCGCAGCCCGTACGGGCCGCCGGTCAGCGCGATCTCCTCGGGCGGGCGGCGCCTCGCTGCCTCGCCGAGCTCCGCGAGCGGCTTCTGGTCGAACGAGAAGATGAAGTACGACTTCGGCTTCACCTCGCCGTCGAGGTTGTCCGTCAGCGCGGAGCCGTCGAACGCGATTCCGGTGCGAAGCAGATCCTCCTTCAGCACGGCCTCGGGCGGGATCTGCGGAAACCGCTCCAGCAGCCGCTCCACGAGCTCGGTCCGGGAGTCGGAGGCTGTGGCGCTCACAAGAGCAAACTAGCGGTCGCCTTCCGCGTGCCGCGTCGGCGCTGTACGGATTCGGTAAATCCCTGCAAAGGAGCGATCCGACTTCGGTAGGCTCGGCCAGGCTCGTGCTGCGCAGGACGCTCATCATCGGAGGACTCCTGGCGCTGACCTGCGCCGCTCCCGCGACTGCCCAGACCCGCACGCTGATGCCGGGCGTCACCTACGAGCAGGCCGTCCAGTTCACGCCGCACGGGCCGGTGGCGCTGCACGTCGTCGTGGGGCCGCGCCCGACGGGTCTCTACGCGCTGCGCCCGGTGCTCTCGAACGAGGCGATCTCCGGCACCGAGCGCGTCACCTCGATGCAGAAGCGGCTCTCGGCCGGCGCGACGATGGTCGGGATCAACGGCGACTTCTTCAACCTCACGACCGGCCGGCCGAGCGGCGTGCTCCTGCGCGACGGGATCGTGGACAGCCCTCCCTTCGGCGACCGCTCGAGCGTCGGCCTCACCTCCGACGGCACCCTGGACGTGCGCCGGATCGAGTTCTTCGGCACCTGGAAGGGGCTCGGACAGCGTCGCGCGATCAACGACCTGAACCAGCTTCCCGGCCCGAACGGCATCTCGCTCTTCACCTCGAGCTACGGGCCGGCGACCCCCGCCCAGGCCGGCGCTGTCACGGCGATCGTCTCCCCGTTCCCAGCGGTGACGCCGAACACCGATCTCGGCGGACCAGTCGTCCAGCTCGCCGGTGGCGGTACGCCGATCCCACCGGGCGGCGCGGTGCTCCTTGCCCGGGGAACCGCAGCCCAGAAGCTGACCGAGGAGGCGCCGGTCGGGACGAATCTCGCGGTCCGCATCATCTTCCGGCCCGAATGGACGGGAATCACCCAGGCGCTCGGGGGCGGGCCGATGCTCGTGCGAGCGGGCAAGCCGGTCTTCCGCGCGCTCGAGGCGTTCTCCGCCGATCAGCTCGTTCCGCGCACCCCGCGCACCGCAGTCGGTCAGCTACCCGGCGGTCGCGTCATCTTCGTCGCAACGGACGGTCGCCAGCCGGGCTACAGCGTCGGGATGACGAACTTCGAGCTGGCGCAGACGCTCGTCCGGCTCGGCGCCGTCACGGGCTCGGCGCTCGACGCGGGCGGCTCGACGACGCTCGCCTTCGACGGCGCGCTGCTCAACCGGCCCTCCGATCCGCGCGGCGAGCGCGACGTCTCGACCTCGCTCCAGCTCATGTACTACGGCGTCTACGCGTCTCCGGCCGAGCCGGTCGTCTCGCCGAACGGCGACGGAGTCGCCGAGACACAGACGCTCGCCTACAAGGTCGTGCGACCGTCGACGGTGACGGCAACGCTGACCGCTCCCGATGGCAGCGCCGCCTTCTCCGAGACCGGTGAGCGCGCGCCCGCGACGTATCCCGTCACCTTTCCGCCCGCTCCATTCGATCCGGCCGCGGCGCCGCGCCCGCCGGCTGAGGGAGCGTGGCGGCTCGACGTGACCGCCGTCGACGATCAGGGCCAGACCTCCACCACCCGGCAGACCTTTTCGGTCAACAACACCCTCGGAGCGGTTCGGCTCTCGCCCTCGACCCTCGTTGCCCGGCTCGGCGGAACCCGCCGGATCCAGGCGGGTGTCGACGTGACGCGGGCCGCGCGCATCACCGCCTTCGTCGAGACTCGCTCGGGCGTTCGCGTCGCGACGATCGCGAGCCGCGCCGTGCAGCCCGGACGCTTCCTCGTGCAATGGAACGGGACGACGCGCGGAGGTCGCGCGCTCGTCTACGGCGGTCTCTATGTGATCCGCTTCGCCGCGACGAACGAGCTCGGCGCCGTCCAGCTCGTGAGCACGCCGGTTCGGGTGATCCGTGCGCAGCCGCTGCCGAAGAAGAAGCCGCCGAAGCCGCGCGGGTAGTCTCCGCCGGTGCCGGTTGCCTCCATCCTCAGCCGCTTCACCGAGCTGCTAACCACGCTGATCGGCGACCACGGTCTCTACGCCGTCTTCCTTCTGATGCTGATCGATGCTGTCCTGCCCGCGGCGAGCGAGGCGGTGATGGTCTACGCGGGCGCCGTCGCCGCCGGCGCCTTCGCGGGGCAGGACGTCGTGCTCTTCGGCGAGCGACTCGGCTCCGGGTTCTCGGCGTACCTCGGGATGGCCCTGGCAGGAACGCTCGGCTACACGATCGGCTCGGTGGGCGGCTGGTGGATCGGCAAGCGCGCCGGCAGGCCCTATCTCGAGCGGCACGGCCGCTGGCTCCATCTCAACGCGACGAAGCTGGACCGGGCCGAACGCTGGTTCGACCGCTGGGAGGACTGGGGTGTCTTCCTGGGACGGATCACGCCCGTCGTCCGGTCCTTCGTCTCGATCCCGGCCGGCGTCTTCCGCGCCCCGCTCGGTCGCTACACGCTCCTGACGCTCCTCGGCTCGGCGCTCTGGGCCTTCGCCTTCGCGGGGGTAGGGTGGGCGCTCGGCTCGCGCTGGGAGGACTTCCACCACGCGTTCCGCTACGTCGACATCGCGGTCGCCGTGCTCGTCGCGGCAGGGATCGGATATCTGGCCTGGAAGCTCGTCGCGAGGCGCCGCAGGCCCGCGCCGGAAGCCCCGCTAGACTCGCCTCCGTGAAGATCCCACTCGTCGACGTGAAGGCGCAGTACGCGCCGCTCGTCCCCCGGATCCGGGAGGCGTTCGACGCCGTCCTCGAGGATGGGAAGTTCGTGTTCGGCCCGAATGTGGCCGCCTTCGAGGAGGAAGCGGCCACGTACCTCGGCACGCGCGAGGCGATCGGCGTCGCCAACGGCACCGACGCGCTCGAGCTCGTGCTGAACGCGCTCGAGGTCGAGCCGGGCGACGAGGTGATCTGCCCCGCGTTCACCTTCTACGCGACGGCTGAGGCGATCGCCCGCTCGGGCGCCACGCCCGTCTTCGCCGACATCGACAGCGAGACCCTCAACCTCGATCCGGCCGAGGTGGAGCGGAGGCTCGGGCCGAGGACGAAGGCGATCATGCCCGTCCACCTCTTCGGGCGGCCCGCCCCGCTCGACGCGCTCGCTGCCTTCGGGCTGCCGCTGATCGAGGATGCCGCGCAGGCCTTCGGCTCGCCCGCGATCGCCGGGCACGGGCTCGCCTCTACCTTCAGCTTCTATCCGACCAAGAACCTCTTCGGGCTCGGCGACGGTGGTCTCGTCGCGGTGAACGACCCGGCGCTCGCGGAGCGGATCCGGATGCTCCGGTTCCACGGCTCGAAGGCGAAGACGACCTTCGAGTTCATCGGCCGCAACTCACGCCTAGACGAGATCCAGGCGGCGGTGCTCCGGATCTTCCTCGGCGAGCTCGACCGCTGGACTGCCCTGCGGCGCGAGGCCGCCGAGCGCTACCGCGAGCTCGGGGTCGGCGAGCTCTGCACCGCGCCCGAGGACGAGCCGGGCCATGTCTATCACCTCTTCGTCTGCCGCTCGGAGCGCCGGGACGAGATCCGCGCGGCCCTCGGCGAGGCCGGGATCGGGAACGCGCAGTACTACCTGCCGCCGCTCCACCTCCAGCCTGCCCTCCGCTATCTCGGCTACTCGGAGGGCGACCTGCCGGTGACCGAGCGGGTCGCGAGCGACAACTTCTCGATTCCGCTCTGGGCCGGGATCGAGGCCGAGCAGCAGGAGCGCGTGGTCGACGTCGTCCGCAGCGCCGTCGGCGCGCCGGCGCCGGCATGAGATTTCCGATCACCAGGCACCGGCTGCCGCAACTTGCGGCCGACCTGGCGATCGTCGTCGCTGCCTGGCTCCTCGCCTTCCAGCTCCGGTTCGATCCGAGCATCCCGGTCTACTACGACCGTTACCTCGACGTCGCGATTCTCGCGCTCCTCATCGGGATCAAGCTTTCCGTCTTCGCGCTCTTCGGCTTCTACAACCGCTGGTGGCGCTACGTCTCGACGCGCGACATGTGGGGTGCCTTCCGTGGCGTCACCGCGGCCTCGCTCGTCGCCTTCCTCGTCTTCAGCTTCTTCGACGTGCACATCGTCTCGGTGCCGCGGGTCGTCTGGGTGCTCGACTGGCTGATCTGCCTCGCCTTCGTCGCGGCCTCGCGGATGCTCGCGCGGACGATCATCGAGCGTCCGCAGACCTCGTCGCTCGTCGCCCGCGGCAAGGAGGTGGTGATCGTCGGGGCCGGCGATGCCGCGCAGCTGATGATCAAGGAGATGCTGAGAACGCCGGCCATGGGCTACACGCCGATCGGCTTGATCGACGACGACCCACGCAAGAAGAACCTGCGCGTGCACGGGATCCGCGTGCTCGGCACGAGCGCCGAGCTGCTGCACATCCTCCGCGACCGGCGCCCCGACGAGCTCCTGATCGCGATTCCGTCCGCGTCGGGAGAGGTGCGCCAGCGGATCGTCGATGTCGCCCAGGCGGAGGGTGTCGCGGTCAAGACCTTGCCCGGTCTCTACGAGCTGATCTCCGGCGATGCCGACCTCGCAAACCAGATCCGGCCCGTCCAGGTCGAGGACCTCCTCGGGCGCGAGCCGATCGAGGTCGATGTCGCCGCGATCTCCTCGTATCTCGCCGGCAAGACGGTGATGGTCACGGGCGCCGGCGGCTCCATCGGCTCGGAGCTCTGCCGGCAGATCGCCCGTGCTGAGCCACGGCGGATCGTGATGGTCGAGCAGGCCGAGAGCGCTCTGCACGACATCGAGCGCGAGCTCGTCGACGAGCGCGGCTTTGCGGCCGGAGTGCCGGTGCTCGCCGACGTTCGCAACCGCACCCGGATGGGCCAGGTCTTCGAGCGCTACCGGCCCGAGGTCGTCTTCCACGCCGCCGCCTACAAGCACGTGCCGCTGATGGAGGCGAACCCGCTCGAGTCCGTGCGCAACAACGTGCTCGGCACCCGCGTCGTCGCCGACGCGGCGGTCGCGTACGGCGCCGAGCGCTTCCTCCTGATCTCGACCGACAAGGCGCTCAACCCCTGGAGCGTCTATGGCCAGTCGAAGACGCTGTGTGAATGGATCGTGGGCGCGCACGGTGAGCGCGATGACGTCCCCACCCGCTTCGTGGCCGTCCGCTTCGGCAACGTCCTCAACTCGGCCGGTAGCGTGATTCCGCGCTTCCGGCGCCAGATCGAGCGCGGCGGGCCCGTCACGGTCACAGACCCCGAGATGACGCGCTTCTTCATGACGATTCCCGAGGCCGTGGCGCTCGTCGTCCAGGCCGGCTCGATCGGCGGGCGCGGGCGGATCTTCGTGCTCGAGATGGGCGAGCCGGTGCGGATCCTCGATCTCGCCCGCAACATGATCCGGCTCTCCGGCAAGCAGCCCGACCGCGACGTCCAGATCGTCTTCATCGGCGCCCGTCCCGGCGAGAAGATCCACGAAGAGCTCTTCGCCGAGGGCGAGACCTGGCAGCCGACCGTGCACCCGAAGATCGTGGCGCTCGACGTCTCTCCGGTCGAGCGCGGCTGGCTCGAGGGCCAGCTCGACGAGCTCGAGCGGCTCGTGGACGAGGGGGACACGCTCGAGCTCGTCGGCCGGCTCGCCGCGATCGTTCGCGAGCCGCGGCGGCTCGACGAGCGGCTCGAGGCGGACGCCGCAACTGCGACGCCCGCCTCGAAGGTCGCTCGCTCTAGCTAGCCCTCGTCCGCGTCCTCGGCCTCGTCCTGGGCCTTGTCCTTGTCCTTGTCCTTGGCCTCGTCATCTCCGTGCCCTTCGGGGATCCGGACGAGCAGGAGCTGTACGCCCTCCCG
>JBPCJB010000223.1:0-13840 GCA_051005735.1 Gaiellaceae bacterium
TCCGGCGGGTAGTAGGTGCCGCCGTAGAAGGGCTCGCCGGCCGGCGTCAGGAAGACCGTCATCGGCCAGCCGCCCTGGCCGCTCAACGCGACTACGGCCTCCATGTAAACCGCGTCGAGATCCGGGCGCTCCTCGCGGTCGACCTTGACGTTGACGAAGCGCTCGTTCATCAGCGCGGCGATCGCATCGTCCTCGAATGATTCGTGCTCCATCACATGGCACCAGTGGCAGGCGGCATAGCCGATCGAGAGCAGGATCGGCCGGTCCTCGTCGCGCGCTCGTGCGAGCGCCTCCTCCCCCCACGGGTACCAGTCGACCGGGGTCCCTGCGTGCTGGAGCAGGTACGGGCTCGTCTCTCCGGCCAACCGATTCACGCTTGAATAGTCCCATGAGCGCGCTCCCCGGCGGCACGGTCACCTTCGTGTTCACAGACGTCGAGGGCTCGACGCGCCTCTTACAGACGCTCGGCGACCGCTACGGCGAGGTCGTGCGCGACCACCGGCGCCTCGTCCGGGAGGGTCTTGGCGGCGCGGGCGGCACGGAGATCGACACCCAAGGCGACGCGTTCTTCTTCTCGTTCGCGCGGGCGAGCGACGCCGCGCGCGGAGCGGTCGATGCTCAGCGCGCCCTGCGTGCTCACGTCTGGCCCGACGGGGCCGAGGTGCGCGTGCGAATGGGCCTGCACACAGGCGAGCCCTCGGTCGGCGAAGAGGGATACCTCGGCCTCGACGTCGTCCGCGCGGCGAGGATCTCCGCGGCGGGGCACGGCGGTCAGATCCTCGTGTCCGAGACGACGAGGGCCTTGCTCGGCAACGTGCTGCCCGAGGGCGTCACGGTGCACGACCACGGCGAGACTCGGCTGAAGGACCTCCAGCACGAGCGGATCTTCGAGCTGGCCGTCGACGGAGGTCCAGCTTCCTTTCCGCCGCTCAAGACCGAGGCGCCGACGAGCGCGGGCGATGCCCTGGCCGAGCGGATCAAGCGCCAGGTGGAGCAGGACATCGAGCGATCGTTCAGCGACATCTCGCCGCCGATGCTGACGGGCCGCCGAGCCTTCTCCGGCTCGATGATCGCCCTGCTCGTGGGGATCGCGATCGCGGTCATCGTGCTGGCGCTCTACCTCAGCTAGCGAACACCTCGCGGGCGCCGCGCAGCCGCGTCCGTAGGAGCGCCTGGGCGCGCGAGGAGTCGAGCCGGCAGTCGAGCGGGCGCGTCGACGGCGCCTCCGCCGTCTCGACGGTCCGGCCGGCGATGAGCGCGGCGAGCTCGGCGCGAGAGAGACCATCCGCGCCCGCGACGTGCAGCGGTCCGGCGACGTCGAGCTCCGCCAGCTCGAGCAGCGCCTGCGCGAGATCGCTCACCTGCACCGGCGAGCGGAGCTCGTTCGTGAACCACGTGCCCGGCCGGTGGGCTGCGAGCTCGTGCTTCGAGGGCTGCGCTCCCCCGACGATCAGCGAGGTACGGACGATCAGAGCCCCGGGATGGGCTGCTGAGACGCGGCGCTCGCCCTCAGCCTTCGTGTGCCCGTACTCGTTCACGGGCGAGAGCTCGTCCTCCTCGACATACGGCGCTCGCTTGCGCCCATCGAAGACGACATCCGAGGAGACATGGACGAGCCGAGCGCCGATGCCGGCCGCCGCACGCGCGACGTTCTCGGCTCCGCCGACGTTGATCTCGCGCGCCTCCGGCCCGTCCTGCCGATACGCCGTGTGGATCACGACCTCCGGCCGGTCGCGTCGCAGCAGCTCGCGGACGGCGTCCGCGTCGCGGATCTCGACCCGCTCGATCGTGGCATCCAGCCGCAGGCGGACGAGCTCCGAGCCGAGGTAGCCGGTCGCGCCGGTGACGTGGAGACGCACGGTTGCACGCTAGCCGCCGGCCCGTTTAGGCTCGCCGGCATGAGACGAACCTTCCTATGGATCAATTTCGTGCTGTCCTCGCTGATCGTCCTGCTGATCTTCGTGCAGGCGTACCTGATCGCGTCTTACACGATCGGCGCAGGCGAAGGCGCCCTCGACGCCCACGGCGTCGTCGGCGGGCTCTTCATCCACGGCTTCGAGCTGCTCGTCTTCCTGACGGCGTTCGGCGCCTGGCCGAAGCAGTGGCGGTGGATCGGCGTCACGTTCGGGCTCTTCGTCCTTGGAACCGTGCAGATCTTCCTGCTGCCGGAGGACTCGGACGAGGTGGTGAGCACGTCTGCGGCCTACGTCCACGGCCTCCACGGCCTGCTCGCGCTGATCGTGCTCGTCTATGCGGCGATCATCGCCCACCGGGGGATGCGCGATCTCGGGCTCAGGCGTGCGCGCCACGACGGCGTAGATGCCGATATGCCTCGATCGCAACCGTGACCGCGACCGCGATCCCGAACGCGAGGAGGAGTCCCTTCCCGGGCTCCTCCTCGAAAGTCTTCCCGCCGAAGTAGCCGAGCAGCACCGTGTAGGAGCCCCAGATCGCACCGGCGATCGCGTCGAAGACGATGAAGCGCCGCCAGCGAAAGGTCTTGACGAAGCCTGCCGTGAACGTCGTGACGGTGCGCCCGCCCGGAATGAAGCGCGCGACGACGATCAGGTAGCCGCCCCGCTCCTCGAGCATCCGCTCCGCCCAGGCGAGCCGCTCCCTCGCCTTCTCGCCGCTGAAGAAGCGATTCGTGACGCGCTCGCCGAGGAAGTGGCCGCCCGCAAAGGACACGTTGTCTCCGATGATCGCGCCGAGCGCGGCCGCGGGAATCAGGAGCTCGAGCCGCAGGTCGCCCGCCCCCGCGACCACGCCCGCCGCGATCGCAGTCGCCTCGCTCGGAACGATCGGGAAGAAGGCGTCCAGGAGCGCGATCGCGAAGACGATCAGATAGCTCCAGTTGGAGCCGGAGACGGCGTCGACAATCGACTCGAACACACGGCCATCCTTCCAGCGATGATGGCCGCCGTGCCGTTCCTACCTCTCGAGGGCGTGCGCGTGCTCGATCTGACGAGCTCGCTCGCCGGCCCGACCGCGACCGAGATCCTCTCCGCGCTCGGGGCCGACGTGATCAAGGTGGAGCATCCGGGCCGGGGCGACGAGGCCCGCGACTGGGGGCCGCGCTTCTTCGAAGGCGGCAGCGTCATGTTCTTCGCCGCGAACGCGGGCAAGCGCTCGCTGGCCCTGGATCTGAAGGACGAGCGCGGCCGCGAGGCGCTGCTACGACTCGCCGGACGCTCGGACGTCGCCGTACAGAGCCTCCGACCTGGGACGGCCGAGAAGCTGGGGGTCGGGCCGGACGACCTGCGAGCGCGCAACCCGAAGCTCGTCTACTGCACGATCGGCGCGTTCGGTCGGCGCGGGCCGCTCGCGGCCGAACCCGGCTACGACCCGCTGATGCAGGCGGCGGCGGGAATCATGAGCGTGACCGGCGAGGCCGATCACCCGCCGGTGCGCGTTGGCGTCTCGTTGGTCGACATCGGAACCGGCGTCTGGGCTGCGCTCGCGATCGTCGCCGCGCTCCACGAGGGGAAGGGCCGCGCGCTCGACCTCTCGCTCTACGAGACGGCGCTCTCGCTGCTCCCGTACCAGCTCTCGGACGTGCTCGCCGGTGCGGAGACTCCGGGGCGCCATGGCACCGCGTTTCCGCTGATCGCCCCGTACGAGGTCTTCCCCACCGCCGACGGCGAGCTGATGATCGTCGCCGGGAACGACCGGCTCTTCGCCTCGCTCTGCGAGGTGCTCGGCTCGCCGGAGCTTGCAAGCGATCGCCGCTTCGGCTCGAACCCACTTCGCGTCGAGCATCGCGGGGAGCTGGTGTCGCTCCTGCGGCCACTTCTCGCCGAGCGCCGGACGGTGGAGCTGCTCGAGCACCTGCGCGCCGCCGGAGTCCCCTCCTCTCCCGTCTTCGACGTCGACGAGGTTGCGGCGCACGAGCAGACGCGCGCGACCGGGATGCTCCAGGAGCTCGCCGGCCTGACGATCGTGGCCCCGCCGCTCTCGGCCGACGGCGAGCGCGTCCTCCATCGCAGCGCCCCGCCGCTCCTCGGCGAGCACACGGCCGCGATCCTCGCGGAGGCCGGCTACGACGCGGCCGAGATCGAGCAGCTTGCGGCAGCCGGAGTCGTCCGCGCGCGAGACCCCGAGTAACAGACTGTTACTTGGACGGAAACCGGCCCGCGCGGTAGACGCGGCCTGGGAGCTCGCGGCCCAGTAGCTCGTCGAGCCACTGGGCGACACCGACCAGGGCGTCGAGGTCGATTCCCGTGTCGACGCTCTCGCGCTCCAGCAGGTAGACGACGTCCTCGGTCGCGACGTTGCCTGTCGCTCGCGGCGCGAACGGGCAGCCGCCGAGGCCGCCGACGGATGCATCGAGCACGGTCGCGCCCGCCTCGAGCGCGGCCCAGGTGCAGGCGACGCCCGTATGGCGCGTGTCGTGGAAGTGGCCGCCGATCGGGACGCCGAGCCCGACGGCGCGCTCCACGAGCCGCCGCACCGGCCCCGGCGTCGCCACCCCGATCGTGTCGGCGAGGACGATCTCACCGGCGCCCGCCGCCACGAGACGCTCCGCGAGCCCGGCGACGACACCCGGATCGACCTCCCCTTCGAACGGGCAACCGAAGGAGCAGCTGATCGTGACGGTAGTCGGGATCGCGGCGGCGGCGAGGATCCGCTCGACTCGCTCGACGGCCTCCGCGAGCGACGCGTTCCCGTTCCGCCGATTGAAGCTCTCGGTGGCGGCGAACGTGACGTTGACGCGGCCGAGAGTCGTCCCCGCCAGGCGCTCGTAGCCGCGCTCGTTCAGTACGAGGCCCGAGAGCTCGGCGTCCACCGCGCCCGCCGCGGCGACGACCTCCTCCGCGCCGGCCATCTGCGGCACCCGCTCGGCGCTGACGAAGCTGACCGCCTCGATCCGCGGCAATCCGCCGGCGGCGAGGCGACGCACGAGCTCCGCCCGCACATCCGGCGCCAGCGTCTCGGGCTCGTTCTGGAGTCCATCCCGCGGCCCGACATCGCACAACGTGACACGCACGAGGCGAGCCTAGCCAAGTAAGAGACTGTTACCTGATCACTCGTACTGGAGCGCCTTCAGCGGGTCGAGCTTCGCCGCCCGGCGCGCCGGGAAGATCGCGGCGAGGATCCCGACGATCACGGTCATGATCGCGAAGACGACGAGCTGCGTCGTCGGCAGGGCGAACTCGATGAACTCGACCCGGGCGACGAGGAGGCCGCCGAGCACGATCCCGAGCAGGATCCCGAGGACGCCGCCGATCAGGGCCGTGATCACGCTTTCGTGCCGGATCATCCGCCGTACCTGCCGGCGCGTCATCCCGATCGCGCGCAGCATTCCGAGCTCGCGCGTCCGCTCGAACACCGTCAAGACGAGGGTGTTCACGATCCCGAACAGGCTGACGACGACGGAGAGCGCGAGCAGCACGTAGAGGATGTTCAGGATCGAGGAGAGACCCGAGATCTGGTTGTCGACGAAGTCGTCGCGCGTTTGCGCCTTGGCGTTCGGGAAGTCGGCGAGCGTCCGCTCGAGGGCTGCCGTATTCGCGTCGGTCACGCCGCCGCTCATCTGCGCGAAGGTGTAGAGGTTCCGCGGCGACTCGTACTCCTCGTCGAAGCGCGCGCTCGAGAAGGTGACGTGACCGAAGGGCGAGCCTCCGGTGGGCGGCTCGAAGATGCCCTTGACGACGAGCTCCACCATCTCTCCCGACGGCACCTGGATCGTGACGGGGGAGCCGACGGCGAGGTCGTGGTCGGCTGCGTAGTCTTCGTCGACGAAGGCACCGTCCCGCCCGAGTTCGGCGAGCACGGCCTGCGATCCTTCAACCCATTCGAGCGTCAGCACCTCGCCGGCGTCGGGCTCGACCGCGGTGATGAACTCGTTCGAATCGAAGACTCGCGCCTCCGCCGTGCGGACGCTCGCGATCGCATCGATCCCCGGCGCGTCCGCCGCCGCGTCGGCGGCGCTCGTCGGAATCGGCGAGAAGTTGTTCTGCGCCGTGATCGCGTAGTCGGATGTGAAGATGTCGTCGACGGCGCTGCGGAACGTGGTCGTGATCCCGGCGGCGAGCACCGCGACGAGCGTCACGAGAGCCAGCCCGATCATCAGCGCAGAAGCCGTCGAGGCCGTGCGCTGCGGGTTGCGGCGGGCGTTGTCCCGCGCGAGCACGCCGGCAGCGCCGCCGATCCGCGTGGCCGGCCAGCCGAGTGCGGCAGCGAGCGGGCGAACGAGGCGCGCCGCGAAGAGGGCGACCCCAAGGAAGATCAGGAGCGCGCCGAGGCCCATCCACGTCAGCAACTGCGTCGTCCCCAGGCCGTCGGCGAAGAGCCCGTAGGCGAGTGAGGCGAAGCCGAGGGCGGTGAGGCCGAGCGAGCCGATCGTGCGGAAGCGCGCGAAGCGCGACTCGGGCAGGGTCGCGCCCTCGCGCACTGCGGCGATCGGCGGCACGCGCGTAGCGCGGATCGCCGGGCGCAGGCTGGCGAGCAGCGTCACGAGGATGCCGACGAGGAGCGAGACGACGATCGTCCTCGTCTCGAAGAGCAGGCCGCTGTTCGGGAGCGTGAAGCCGACAGCGTCGAAGAGCCAGAAGAGGAGCCTCGCGAGCCCGAGCCCGAGGAAGAGGCCGATCACCGATGCGGCGATCCCGATTACGAGCGCCTCGATCACGAGCGAGACGAGGATCTGCTTGCGCGAGCCGCCGAGCGTGCGCACGGTTGCGAACTCACGCGCCCGCTGCGCGATCGTGATCGATAGTGAGTTCGCGATCACGAAGCTGCCGACGAAGAGCGCGATCCCCGCGAACGCGAGCAGGAAGCCCTGGAGGAAGGTGATGAACTCGTTCGTGCCCTCCGCATCGTCCCTCGCCTGCTCGGCGGCGCTGACCACCTGGGTGCGCTCGGGGAGGATCTCGCGGATCTCGCTGAGCAGCTCGGGATCGGAGACGCCCGCGCGCGCGGCGACGGCGATCTCGTCGAGCTTCCCTTCCTTGTCGAACAGGCGCTGCGCCGTGGGCAGGTCGAAGCCGGCGAGGGTCGCTCCACCGAGCGACGCGGCGGAGCCGAAGCGGATGATCCCGGAGATGCGCAGGCGCTCGACGGGCCCGGCTGCCTGGACGCCGACCTCCTCGCCGACGACGAAACCCTCCTTGTCGGCCGTGGACTCGTCGACCACGACCTCGCCCGGTCCCGGCCACGTGCCCGAAACGAGCGTCAGGGGATTGAACTGCGAATCGCCGTTCGCGATGCTGAAGCCGAGGTTGGGCGCCCCGCCGTAGACGACGGCCTTGCCATTCTTCGCGATGAATTGGGCGGTCTCGCTGTCCACGCTTCCCTCGGCGGCCTGGACGGCGGCGACAGCGCGAACGTCCTCCAGCACCGACTCGTCGAACGCGGGTGCGCTGGCGCCGCTTCCGTCGGAGAGGTCGAACGCCGCCTTGCCGCTGATCACGACGGTCGAGCCCTCCCGGACATCGGTGAAGATCGAGTCGAACGCGGAGTCGATCGAATCGGTGAGGACGTAGGTGCCGCTGACCATCGCGACGCCTAGCACGATCGCGATCGCGGTCAGCGCCGTGCGCAGCTTCCGGCCGAGCAGCCCCTTGAGGGCGAACTTCGTCATGCGGCCGCGAACTCGTTCATCGCCTCGAGCGCTTCCGCCTGGCTGGGACGCTGCACAGCGTCATCCGCACGCCGCGAGGTCACTCGTACTGGAGCGCTTCGAGGGGGTTCAGCCGGGCGGCGCGACGCGCAGGAGTGATAGCCGCGAGGAGCCCCGCGATCACGGCAACGACCGAGAGGACGATCAACTGGTCGAGCGGCAGCTCGAAGCGGAGATCGTACTGACCGAGCGCGCTCGTCACGAGCGCGGCCAGGAAGATCCCGAGCGGGAGCCCCAGCGCAGCGCCGATCAGCGCTGTGATCACGCTCTCGTGTCGGATCATCCGTCGCGTCTGGCGTCGCGTCATTCCCACCGCCCGGAGCATGCCGAGCTCCCGCGTCCGCTCGAAGACGGACAGCGCGAGCGTGTTCACCATCCCGAAGAGGCTGACGATCACGGAGAGGGCGAGCAGGACGTAGAGGAGCAGCAGGAACTGCTGGATCTCCTGGTCTTCCTTGTCGATCCACTCCGTACGGGTCTGGGTGCGCGTGTCCGGAAAGTCCACGAGCGCACTCTCCACGTCCGTCTTCGCCGCCGGGCCACCGCTCGCGACATTGAGGAGCGTGAAGCGGTTACGCGGGCGGTCGTAAAGCTCGTCGAACGCTTCCTGCGAGATGCTCGCCGTGCCGAGCAGCGGGTAGAACGGACTGCCCTCGTAGATGCCCCGGATGACGAAGTCCTTCGTTTCGTTGCCTGTTGAGCGCACGGTGAAGGAGTCGCCGACGGTGAGACCCCTGTCCTCGGCGACGTTCCCCGGCATCAGCGCGCCGTCGGCGCCGAGCTGCGTGAGCACCTCGTCCGACCCCTCCTCCCAGCGGAAGTCGTACACCTCGCTCACACGGTCGTCGAGGCCCGTGAGATTGGAGCCGTCGCCGTCGATCTGCGCGATGTCCTGCCGGACGTTGCTCACGGTCTCGACGCCGTCGACCCCGGCGACGGCGTCGCCGACGGGGGCCGGGAACTCGGAGTAGCCGTCCTGCGACGTGATGATCAGATCCGACTGGATCTGGCGCTCGATCGCGTCGCTGTTCGAGACGCGCAAGCCGTTGGCTAGGACGGAGATGAACGTCACAAGCGCGATCCCGATCATCAGCGCGGCCGCGGTCGCGGCCGTGCGGCCCGGGTTGCGGCGCGCATTCTCTCGGCCGATGCGGTTGATCCGCCTCGACGGCAGCACGCCCGGGAACTCCATCGGCCACTCGGCCTGCCACGAAGTCGTCGCCTCCCGCACCCAGATGACGAGCACGACCAGGGCGAGCAACGGGTTGAGCGCGGTTCCGAGCAGGAGCGCTCCGATACGTCCGAGCGCGCCGCCGGGACCGAAGGCGCCGTGCCGGAGCAGCCAGTACGGCAGCGTCCAGAGCGGCCAGATCAGGATCAGCACGAGGACGGTCATCCATTCGCCGATCGGGCTGATCGCGACTGCGAGCGGACGTACGAGCCGCGACGAGAGCATCGCAACCCCGATGAACAGCGCGAGCACGCCGACGCCGAGGAGCAGGAAACGGTCGCCGGTGCCGATGCTGTCGGAGAGCGTTCCGTACGCGAGCGCGAGCACCGCCAGGGCGACGATGAGGGCCGCGACGTACGGCGTGAATCGCGCGAAGCGCCCCCGTGGCAGCGTCGCCCCTTCCCGCACCGCCGCGATCGGAGGCACTCGGGTCGCGCGGATCGCCGGGAAAAGCCCGGCGGCCAGCGTCACGAGCGTCCCGACGATCAACGAGACGACGATCGTCCGAGTCGCGAAGACCGTCTCCGTCTGGGGCAGGTCGAGATTCAGCGCCTTGAAGAGCGCGTTCAGCCCGACCGCCAACCCGAGCCCACTGAACAGGCCGACGAGGGAGGCGCCGAGGCCGATCACGAGCGCTTCGAGGATGACGGATCTCAGCACCTGCCGCCGCGACGCGCCGATCGTGCGCAGCGTGGCGAACTCGCGCATCCGCTGGGCGACCGTGATCGACAGGGTGTTGAAGATGACGAAGGCTCCGACGAAGAGCGCGATGCCCGCGAACGAAAGCAGGAAGTAGCGGATGATCGTCGTGAACGTGGCGATCTCGCTCGACTGCTCGTCCGCCTCCTCGACGCCCGTGCGCACCGTGAACTCGTTGCCGAGCGCCGCCCGAATCCGCTGCGTCAGCTGCTCGGACGCGGTGCCGTCCGCTGCCGCGGCCTGAACCGCGTCGAGCTGGCCTTCCTTGTCCAGCAGCTTCTGCGCCGTGGGGATGTCGAAGATGGCGAAGGTGGCGCCGCCGAGCGAGCTCAAGTCCCCGTACTTGGCGATCCCGACGATCTCGAACTCCTGCGCCGGACCAAGCGCTGCGACGCCAATTCGGTCTCCGAGCTGCAGGTCCTCCTCGTCGGCGACACCCTCGTCGATGGCCACCTCGTCGCCGCCCCTCGGCCATCGGCCCTCGACGAGATTGAGCGGGTTGAAGCGGTCGTACTCGGGCTCGGTCTCGATCCCGAACGCGAACGAAGGCGCGCCGCCCGAGTCGATCGCCTCGCCGTCCGGCCGCAGCAGCTTCGTCTGAAAGTCTTGAACCGAGCCCGTGGCCACCTCGACCCCGTCGAGCTCGCGGACGTGCGCAAGCGTCTCCTCGGGGATCGGAGGAGCTTGGGCCGACTCGCCTTCGAAGCTGAAGCCGGGGTCCTTGCCGGTCACGACGGCATCCGTGCCGGCGTACGAGTCGACGAAGATCGAGTCGAACGCCTTGTCGATCGTGTCGGTGAGGACGTAGCTCCCGCTCATCATCGCGACGCCCAGCACGATCGCGAGGGCCGTCAGCACGGTCCGCAGCTTCCGGCCGGCGAGGCTCGTGAGCGCGAACCTGATCATCCGGCGATGTTTTTGGTCCCGGCCGGCTCCTCGGCGGATACGGGCCGCGGCGCCTGGACGGTCAGCACGTTCATCGCCGCGAGCACCTCGGCCTGGCTCGAGCGGGGCAGATCTCGGACGATCAGCCCGTCGGCGAGGAAGAGGACGCGGTCGGCAATCGCGGCCGCGCGCGCCTCGTGCGTAACCATCACGGTCGTCTGCCCGTAGGCGTCCACGGAGTCCCGCATCAGCGCCAGGATCTCCGAGCTCGTCGTCGAGTCGAGGTTGCCGGTCGGCTCGTCGGCGAACATCACGGTCGGCTGCGAGACGAGCGCGCGCGCGATCGCGACGCGCTGCTGCTGGCCGCCGGAGAGCTCCGCCGGCCGGTGCGTCAGCCGGTCGCCCAGCCCGACCTTGCCGATCAGATCCTTGAAGAAGGCCGGCTCGACCTTCGAGCCTGCAATCCCGAGCGGCAGGACGATGTTCTCTTCCGCGGTCAGCATCGGGAGCAGGTTGAAGAACTGGAAGACGAAGCCGATGTGCGAGCGGCGCAGCTTCGTCAGCTCGCTGTCCTTCAGCCTCGTGATCTCGGTGCCGGCGATCGTGACCGAGCCGGATGTGGGCTTGTCGAGACCGGCCAGGATGTGCATCAGCGTCGACTTGCCGGAGCCCGAAGGCCCCATCACGGCCGTGAGCTGGCCGCGCCCAATCTCGAGCGAGACGCCGCGGAGCGCGTCGACCGCGGTGTCGCCTTCCCCGTACCGGCGCGTGACGTCGTCGGCGACGACAACCGCGCGGCCGTCCTCCTCCAGCGACGGACTCGTCCCGTTCTCCATTTGTCCTCCTCGCCTTGGGGCCACGAGCCTACCCTGCCAGCCGCGAAGCCCAGCCCCGGTGGGGTTAACCACACTCTTGCCACCTCACAACTTCTCGTTTTGCATATATGCTATTATCTCGCATAGATGAAGCGGCAACGACAAGATGCGATCCTTCGCCTGATCCGTGAGGACGGACTCGCAACTCAGGCGGAGGTCGCCGGCGCCCTCCGCGAGCTCGGCTTCGAGGCCGTCCAGACGACCGTATCCCGCGACATCGCCGAGCTTGGGCTTGTCAAGGTGCGCGCGGCAGACGGACGCCTCGTCTACGCGCCGGCAGGATCAGCCGGGCACGGGAGCCCGCCAAGGCTCGGGGCCGCGGTGCGCCGCTTCGCACTCGCAATCGAGGCGGCAGGCCCGCTCGTCGTCCTGCGCACGCCGTCGGGGTACGCGAGCGCTCTCGCCCAGGCGCTCGACGAGGCGTCGCTGGCGGCGGTCGCCGGGACGATCGCGGGCGACAACACGATCTTCGTCGCGCCTCGCGAGGGAACCACCGCCGCCGCGCTCGCGGCCGAGCTGCAAGGACATCTTCTCGAAGGAGTCGCATGAGCGGCGTAGGCTCGACGGAGCCGCCCGAGAGCGTAGGTGTCGGCTTTGCCGGCACCGGAGCGGAAGCAAGCGGCACCGCAGTCCTCGCTTACTCCGGCGGGCTCGACACGAGCTGCGCGATCGCGTGGCTGAAGGACGACTACGGCTTCGAGAACGTCGTCGCCGTACTCGTCGACGTCGGTCAGGAGTTCGATGTCGAGGCCTCGATCGCACGCGGCTACGCAGCCGGCGCCGGCGACGTCCTGCTCCTCGACCGCAAGGACGCATTCGCCGAGGAGCAGTGCGCTCAGGCGATCAAGACGAACGCGCTCTACGAGGGCCGCTATCCGCTCGTCTCGGCGCTCTCCCGGCCCGTGATCGCGGAGGCGGTCGCGCAGGTCGCGCTCGAGCTCGACGCCGAGGCGGTCGTCCACGGCTGTACCGGCAAGGGCAACGACCAGCTCCGCTTCGAGCTGGCCTTCCGCTCCCACTACCCCGGCGTGCGCGTGATCGCGCCGCTCCGAGACCGGATCTGGACGCGCGAGGAGGAGATCGAGTACGCGCTGGCGCGCGGGATTCCGGTCACGCACACCGCCGCGTCGCCGTTCTCGATCGACGAGAATCTGTTCGGCCGGGCGATGGAGGCGGGTGTGCTCGAGGGTCCCTGGGCGGCGCCGCCCGAGGAGCCGTACGCGCTCACCTCCGACCCTGCGAGCGCGCCGGCGCCTACGGAGGTCGTCGTGGGCTTCGAGGCGGGGGCGCCCGTCTCCCTCGACGGCGAGGAGCTCGGGCTGGCCGCGCTGATCGGCCGGCTGAACGCGCTCGCCGGTGCCTACGGGATCGGTCGGATCGACATGATCGAGAACCGCGCGGTCGGGATCAAGAGCCGCGAGGTCTACGAAGCGCCCGCCGCGATCGTCCTGATCGAGGCGCACCGCGCGCTCGAGGACGTCGTCCTGACGAAGGACGAGGCACGCGTCAAGCACGGGCTCGAGCAGCGCTGGACGGAGCTCGTCTACGAGGGCCTCTGGCACGCGCCGGTGCGCAAGGCGATCGACGCCTTCGTCGACGCGACCCAAGAGCTCGTCACAGGCGAGGTACGCGTCGAGCTGCGCCCGAACGCAGCCGTCGTAACCGGCCGCCGCTCGCCGGCGATGCTCTACACCGAGCAGCTTGCCTCCTATGGGGCCGGCGAGACGTTCCCGCACGAGGCCGCCGAGGGCTTCATCCGGATCGCCTCGCTCGAGTCGGAGCTCGTGGCCGCTCGCGCCCGCTCGCGCCAGCCGGCATGACTCTCTGGTCGGCGCGCGTCGCGGAGGGGCTCGATCCCAGGGTGAGCGAGTTCCTCCGCGCCGACGACGGCGAGCTCCTTCCCTACGACTGCGCGGCGACGATCGAGCATGCGACGCGGCTGCATGCCGCCGGTTTGCTCACCGCGGACGAGCTCGCCGAGGTCGAGCAGCGGCTGACGTCTTTCGCAGATCGCGTGGCGATCTGCGACGGCGACGAGGACGTCCACTCCGCGCTCGAGCGACACCTCGGCGAGGTCGGCCGCAAGATCCACGCCGGCCGCTCCCGCAACGACCAGGTCGCGGCGGCGCTTCGGCTCTACGTCGTCGACGCCTGCGCCGAGGCGCGGGCCGCGATCGCGCTGCTCTCTGCGCTCCTGCTCGAGCGTGCGACAGCCGAGGACTCCACGCTGATGCCCGGCTACACCCACCTCCAGCGTGCCCAGCCTGTCACGCTCGGCCACCACCTCCGCGCCTGGGCGGCGATGCTCGAGCGCGACCACGCCCGCTTCGAGCCACCGGTCGGGAGCCCGCTCGGCTCGGGCGCGCTCGCCGGAACGACGCTGCCGATCCCGCCGCCGGAGGCTCAGATCCGGAACTCGCTCGACGCCGTCGCCGACCGCGACTTCGCGCTCGACTACCTCTACGCCGCCGCCGTGCTCTTCGTCCACCTCTCCCGGATCGCCGAGGAGCTCGTGCTCTGGGTCACGAC
>JBPCJB010000224.1:0-6270 GCA_051005735.1 Gaiellaceae bacterium
TGGGCCATCCCGATCACGATCTCGTGAGCGCCCATCGACGCCGCCAGCTCGATCGCCTCGTCGAGCATCGGCATCATCGAGTCGAGCCCCTCGAGCGAGAACTGCTTCTGGCCGAGGAAGCTCTTGCGCAGGTACTGCTCGAAGCCCTCGGCGCGGGTCAGATTGGCGAGCAGCCGCTTCCGCTCCTCGGCCCCCAGCGTCTCGCGGTAGCGCCCGGACTCGATCGCCTGGCGCAACCACACCCGCTCCGCGTGGTCGGAGAGATGCTCGATCTCGTAGGCGATCGTCCCGCAATAGACGTCCTTCAACGCCGGCAACGCCTCGAGGAGCGTTGGACCCGGGACGTGGACGCGCAGGAGCGAGCTCGGGATCCGCGCCTGGAGCTCGGTGGTGAGCGAGGGGATCAGCCTCGTCTCGTCGAGCGCGGGATCGCCCATCGGCTCGGAGCCGAGGGGGTCGAGCCTGGCGGCGAGGTGGCCGTGCATCCGATGCGCCTTGACGAGCGCCATCGCGGCGGCGACGCCGCCGAGCAGCGTCTCGTCGCCGTCGACGTCGACGGCGACCTCGGCTGCGGGAGCGGAGACGGGAGACGGCTCGACCGGCGCCGCATGGCCGTTGCTCGTCGCGGCCGCAGCTAGAAGGCGCTGCAACCCGGGCAGCGAGGCGACGAGACTGCTGTCGCCGCTCTCGAAGAGCGTGCGCCATTCGGCCGGAACCGAGTCCGGGTCCTCGAGATAGTCCTCGAGCAGCAGGCTCGCGTAGCCGGAGTTGAGTCCGTCTACCTCGGTGCTGCTCACGCTAGTAGAGCGGGTTCTCGGTGATGACGGCGACCGCCATCCCGAGGATCCAGCAGACGACGACGGCTGCGATCGCGAAGCCGGCAAGACGCGAGTATCGAGTCGTCATCCGAGCGGCGACGAGCGCCAGCACGACCGCGACCGGGATCAGCCGGACCGGTCGGTAGGCCACGCCGAGCAGGCTCGTGGCGATCGCGGCGGTCGCCAGCAGCCCCGCGACGGTCTCGCGCGCCTCGTGTCGACGGCTCTCGCCCGCCTCCGGGATCGCGCTCATCGGGCCGCCTGCACTCGCCTGCTGGCCCCGGCCGAGCGGCCGCCACGCGGCAGCGGGCGCCGGGGCGCGCCACGACCGCGCCGCCGCCAGTCGCACGATCGATCGAGAGCGAGGGGACCGGGCTCGAGGGGACCGGGATCGAGGGCGACCAACCGTCCGGCGCCCTGGAGTGGGCGTGGTTCGGCCTTGATCGCCCACCAGACGACAGCGCAAAGGTAGAAGACGGGGATCTTCAGGATCACGAGCATGAAGACGAGCTCCCAGACCACGCGCCCGAGTCTACGCGATCCGTGTACGAGATCGGTAAGGGCTTCCTCGCGATGGTTAGCACCGCCCGGATCCGGGGCAAGTAGCCCTGCATGAGTCGAGAGACACTCGCGCCCCTGCTCGAAGCCGGGGAAGAAGCCGGCTGTCTGAACCTCTCCGAGTTCAGCGCCGCCCTCCAGGAGCTCGAGCTGGACGAGGACGAGCTCGAGGCGCTCTACGTCGAGCTCGAAGAGCGGCAGATCGCCCTCTCCGACGATTGCGGGCGAGCCCAGAAGCAGGATGCCACCTACGTCAACGGCGATCTCGCGACCGCGACCACCGATTCGCTGCAGCTCTTCCTGAACGAAGCCGGGCGCTATCCGTTGCTGACCGCGGCAGAGGAGGTCGAGCTCGCGAAGCGGGTCGAGAGAGGCGACCAGCAAGCGAAGGACAGGATGGTCAACTCGAACCTGCGACTCGTGGTCTCGATCGCGAAGCGCTACCAAGGTCATGGGCTCTCGCTGCTCGACCTGATTCAGGAGGGCGTGATCGGATTGATCCGCGCCGTCGAGAAATTCGACTGGCGTCGCGGCTTCAAGTTCTCCACCTATGCGACTTGGTGGATCCGCCAGGCGGTTCAGCGCGGCGTCGCGAACAAGTCGCGCACGATCCGGATCCCGGTTCATATCGCCGAGCGGGAGACGCGAATCGGCCGCGCCGAGCGCGAGCTGAGCGCGAAGCTCGGGCGGCCGCCGACCGACGAGGAGATCTCGGTCACGGCGAAGATCTCGCTCAAGCATCTCGCGGAGGTACGCCAGGCAGCTCGCGCGGTCACGAGCCTCGACAAGCCCCTCGGGGACGACAACGGCGCATCGATCGGCGACCTCGTCGGGGGCGTCGAGAACGGCATCGAGGCCGAAGTCGAGATCAGCCTCACCGAAACCACGCTCCACCGGGCGCTGGAGGAGCTCCCCGAGCGCCAGCGCGACGTGCTGCGGCTTCGCTACGGGCTCGCCGGGGAGGAGCCGAAGTCGCTCGAGGAGATCGGCCGGCGGCTCGGGCTGACGAGAGAGCGGGTGCGCCAGATCGAGGGGCAGGCACTCGAGCGGCTCGCGGTCTCGCGGGAGATCGAGGCGCTCCGCGACGCCGCCTGACCGACCGCCCTCGCCACCGGACTTCTAACACCGTCCTCATACCCGCTCGGTACCGTGGCCGGCGGTTCAGGAGACGATTTCAGGTGTTCTCGTAAAGGAGTCTGCCCAGTGAAACGATCGATTCGGTTTCTGCTCGCAGCGTCCGCGACGCTGCTGCTCGCACCGTCCGTCGCCGCCGCGGCGCCTCGCATGCACGTCGGCTTCCACGACGATCCGAACTTCCGGTACGAGGAGCGCCGCGCGCTGATGCTCGACCAGGCTCGTGCCGCCAACACGACGATCGTACGCACCCTCGTGACCTGGGCGAACGTCGCGCCGACGCGTCCGACGAATGCCTCGAACCCGTTCGATCGCGCCTACCGCTTCGACGACCTCGACGAGCTCGTCCGCAACGCGCAGGCACGGGACATCGAGGTCCTGATCACGATCTGGGGGACGCCGAAGTGGGCGAACGGCGGCAAGACGCCGAACTTCCTGCCGACGCGGATGACAGACCTGACCGCCTTCTCGCGGGCCGTCGCCTCGCGCTATTCCGGCCGCTTCGCCGGGTTCCCGTTCGTGCGTTTCTACTCGGTCTGGAACGAGTCGAACCTCCAGCTCTTCCTCGCGCCGCAGTTCGACGCCGCGGGCAGGTCGGTCGGGCCGCGCAACTACGCGAGACTCGCAGCCGCAGCGTACTCGGGGATCAAGGCCGGGAATCCCGCCGCCAAGGTCGCCGTCGGGAGCACGTCCTCGGCGGGCCGGGACAAGGTGCTGGCCGGGAAGTCGGCGACGCACTCGCCGGGCCGCTTCGCCCAGCTCGTCGCCGCCGCGAACCCGCGCCTCAAGTTCGACGCCTGGGCGCAGCATCCTTATCCGGTTCCCGTCAATCAGAAGCCGACCCAGCTCGTCCGCTATCCGAACGTGACGCTCAAGTCCTTCCCGCGCTTCACGAACGATCTCGATCGCTGGTTCAAGCGCAAGAACGTACGGGTCTGGATCACCGAATACGGCCATGAGGTTCGTGAGGACGGCGAGCCGCAGGGCGTCTCGCGCGCCACGCAAGCCTCCTACACGGCGCAGGCGCTCGTGCTTGCCCGCCAGGACCCGAGGACGGACATGTTCATCTGGTTCGTCTTCCGCGACCACGCGACGAGCGAATGGCAGAGCGGGCTGCGGACCCGGTCAGGCGCCCCGAAGCCGTCGCTGGCGCGATTCACGACCTTCGCGCGGACGGTCGACGCTCGCAACGCGACGTTCAACCTCCGTGGCGGCGTCGCCAACCCGACGGTGACGGTCGCCCTGCGCCAGTACGCGGCGGGCTCGAAGCCGGGCGAGCGGGTGGGCTTCAACGTCAAGGTCTACGAGAAGGGCAAGCTGGTCGCCGATGCGCAGCCGGCTTCGCCGCTCGCTCGCGACGCGACCGCGAAGGTACGGCTGCTCGGCTTCCGGCCGGTCAAGGGCCGGACGTACACCGTCCGAGTCGACGCGAACATCTTCAGCGGCGGCGGCGTCGTGCTGAGGCGGAACCTGACGGTCGTCGGGGTCTAGAGCCGACGTCGACCGGGGTGCGCCGTCTCACGGGGCGGCGCACCCGAACCGCCTCTGCGTACGATCGGCGGGTGGCAGCGACCGTCCGAGTCGGGGTTTGCTCGTGGGCGGACGACACCCTGACCAAGGTCTGGTACCCGCCGGGCGTCCGCTCCGCCGAGGAGCGCCTGCGCCACTACACCGATCGCTTCGGCGTCGTCGAGGCGAACTCGACCTACTGCCGGCTTCCTGACGCGACCCTCGTCGGCAATTGGGCCGGGCGGACGCCGCCCGGCTTCCCGATGCACGTAAAGGCGTTCGGGCTGATGACCCGGCATCCGGTGAAGCTCGAGGCTCTTCCCGAGGACCTGCGAGACGTGATGCCCGCCGACGAGCGCGGTCGGGTCGACCGGCCGCCCCGAGAGCTGCGCGCCGAGGTCTTCCGGCGCTTCGCGGTCGCGCTCGAGCCGCTGCGGATGACGGGCAAGCTCGGCGGGATCCTGCTCCAGTTCCCGCCCTACATCGTCCACAAGCCGGCCTCGCTCGAGTACATCGAGTGGGCGCAGGAGCAGCTTCCCGGCGACGAGCTCCTGCTCGAGTTCCGGCATCGGAGCTGGCTGGACGAGGAGCATCGCACCGAGACGCTCGCCTTCCTCGAGAGCCGCGGCCTGACCTACGTGATCGTCGACGCACCGAAGACCGAGGCGAAGAACCTCGTCCAGACGGTTGTCGGGCGGACGAGCCGGACAGCGTACGTTCGCTTCCACGGGCGGAACGCCGCGACGTGGAACAAGCGCACCGGCAGCGCGGCCGAGCGCTTCGACTACCTCTACTCCGCGGAGGAGCTCGCGGAGTGGGTCGGGCCGCTGCGCGAGCTGGCGGCCGATGCCGACGACGTCTACGCGATGTTCAACAACAACGGCCGCTCGACGATGCCGTCATTCGGGGGGCTCGCGGGGCTCGACCCCCACGAGGTCGCCGGCGATCCGCAGAAGGGACTCGTCGCGCAGGCGCCTGCGAACGCGATGATGCTCCGCCAGGCGTTGGCCGACGCGGGCGTCCCGGTCGCCTAGTAATAGGAGGGCTTGGCGCTAGCCTAGAGCTTGACGAGCGCCTTGCCGCGGTTCTCGCCGTTCAGGAGGCCGATGAACGCACGTGGAGCGTGCTCGAGCCCGTCGGTGACGTCCTCGCGGTACCGGAGCCGGCCCTCGCGCAAGAGGCCGGCGAGCCGGGTCAACCCCTCCTCGAAGCGGTGGGCATAGTCGGTCACGAGGAAACCCTCGAGGCGGGCGCGGAAGACGATCAGGAAACCGAGGTTGCGGGGAGCGAGCTCCGGCTCGGCGAGGTTGTACTGCGAGATCTGGCCGCAGATCGGAACGCGCGCCCCAATCGCGAGCCGCCGGAAGATCGTCTCGGAGAGCGCGCCGCCGACGTTGTCGTAGTAGATGTCGATCCCGGCCGGGCACGCGTCCTTCAGCGCGGCGTTGACCTCGTCCGCCTTGTAGTCGATCCCGACGTCGTAGCCGTAGAGCTCGGTCAGGTCGGTCACCTTCTCCGGCCCGCCCGCAAGCCCGACCGTCCGGCAGCCGGCGATCTTCGCGAGCTGACCGACGATCTGGCCCACCGCGCCCGCCGCAGCGGAGACGACGACCGTGTCGCCCGGCTTCGGCCGGCCGACGTCGAAGAGACCGAAGTAGGCCGTGAGCCCGGTCATGCCGACGACGTGGAGCCACGTAGGCGCCGGCGCGAGCCGCGGGTCGACCTTCCGCAACGCGCTGCCGCGGGCGACCGCGTGCTCCTGCCAGCCGAGCTGCCCGACCACGAGGTCGCCGGGCGCATGGCGGCGATCGTCGCTCTGGACGACCTCGCCCACGACCTGACCAGGCATCACCTCGGCGATCCCGGTCGGCTTCGCGTACGAGCGGGCCTCGCTCATTCGCCCGCGCATGTACGGGTCGAGCGAGAGCCACTGCGCGCGGACGAGCACCTCGCCGGGGCCGGGCTCGGGCAGCGGCGATTCGACGAGCGCGAAGTCGGACTCCTGCGGGAAGCCGACCGGCCGGGCTGCGAGCGTGATCTGGCGATTGGTCACCGCGCCAGCCTCTCACGCGGCGCTTCCTCGTCGAGCGGAAGCGCGCGCGGCGCGACCGGTGAGGAGTGGACGATCGAGGTCGTCGTCTGACCGTAGACGACGAAGCGGTCGAGGATCTCCTCCAGGTCGTCGATCGAGCGCAGGTGCAGCTTGAGGAAGAAGCAGTCCTCACCCGTGATCCGGTAGCACTCCACGACC
>JBPCJB010000225.1:0-2952 GCA_051005735.1 Gaiellaceae bacterium
CGATCCGCGAGATCGCGCTCGAGGTGCAGAGACTCTCGGAATCGCAGTACGACTGAGCTCTCACCAGTCTGTGGGCCGGTAGTCCTTCAGGAACCGGCCCCAGACATGCTCGCCGGTCTCGACGCCGTGGATGATCGGGTCGACGATTCTCGCAGCCCCGTCGACGATGTCGAGCGGAGGCCGGAACCGGTGCTCGGCCGCCTTCTGCTCGGCGATGTGAGCCGGATCCTCGTCGCTCACCCAGCCCGTGTCGACGCTGTTCATGTGGATCCCGTCGGCGTGGTAGTCGGCCGCCGAGGTGCGCGTCATCATGTTCAGCGCCGCCTTCGCCATGTTCGTGTGCGGGTGCCGGGTCGTCTTGAAGCGCCGGTAGAACTGGCCCTCGACAGCGGAGACGTTGACGATGTGCTTGTCGCGGTTCGCCGTTTCGAGCATGAGCGGCTTCAGGCGCGCGTTCAGGACGAACGGGGCGATCGCGTTGACGAGCTGCGTCTCCAAGAGCTCCACCGACGAGACCTCGTCGAGGAGGAGGCGCCACGAGTTGCGCTCGCGCAGGTCGACCTGCTGGAGATCCTGGTCGAGACGCCCCTCGGGGAAAAGATCGCCCTGCCCGGCGAGGTGAGCTTGTGTTTCGGAAACACGAAGTCCGATGTCATCGGGCAGGAGCGGTAGCTGCGAGAGCTCGGCCGAGCGCGTGATCCCGAGCAGCGGCTCCGCCGGACCGGCGAGCAGGATGTCCGATCGGCGCAGTCCTTCGTACTCGCCGAGCAGCCGGCGTGCGGCGGGGGCCAGAGTGCGATCGGAGGCCGTCTCCGCCGCGAGCATGTGCCGGTAGAACTCCGGCGGCCGGCGCACCGTCTGGCAGGCGTTGTTGACGATGAAGTCGAGTCGCTCCCGGGTCGAGCTCAGGTGGAGGCAGAAGCCCTCGACGCTCGGTGTGTGCCGGAGGTCGAGCCCGAAGATCTCGAGCCGCTCCCCCCAATCGTCGAAGTCGGGCTCCTGGGCGTAGCGGGAAGCGGCGTCGCGCGGGAAGCGCGTCGTGACGACGAGCTGCGCGCCCGCTCGCAGCAGCTTGATCCCCGCCTGGTAGCCGATCTTGACCCGCCCGCCGGTGAGGAGCGCGACGCGGCCGCTCAGGTCGGCCGTCTCGGTTCGCTTGGCGAAGTTGAGCTCGCCGCACGTCGGGCAGAGCTGGTCGTAGAACGGGTGCAGCTCGGAGTAGTCCTCCTTGCAGACGTAACAGTGCCGCGGCTCGAGCAGCTCGTGGAACTCAGGGTCGTCGTCCACGTCGGCCTGCTCGAACCCGTCGGGCGGAAAGACGTTCGGCGTCATGAAGACCGGCTTGGCGCGAAGGACGCGGATTCCGGTCTCGGCGAGCGTCGTCTCATCCGTTCGCACCCGCGAGGCCTTCTTCTCACGGCGGACGACCTTGTTGAGCCGCCGACGCGCGACGACGTCCGGATTATGAACGTCGGCGGCGGCGGCGAGCAGCCGCGTTCGCTCCTCGAGCGAGAGCGCACGCAGCAGGCTGCGGTCGCGGACGACCTCTTCGAGCGCCTCGGTGACCGCCTTCAGGCGCTCGGCGATCTTCCCGCCAGGCACCGGAGTCGCATCGTTCTTCCGGGAGCTCGTCACGTGCCGAGGGTAGCCGTCGTGAGGTTGCCGCTCGCGCGAACGCGGGAAGGCTCGCTCTATGCGTCGTGTTCTGCTCACGGGGGCCGAGGGGACGATCGGAACGGCCGTGCGGGAGCACCTCGCCGGCCGCTATGAGCTCGTCTCCCTGACGCTGATGCCACAGCCCTTTCCGAGCCACGTCGCCGACATCTCCGACCTCGACGCGATCGAGCCTGCCTTCGCGGATGTCGATTCCGTCGTGCATCTCGCCGCCTCGCCTGGGTTGGAGACGCCGTGGGAAGACGTCTTGCGGAACAATCTCATCGGCACCTACAACGTGTTCGAGGCGGCACGCCGGGCCGGCGCCTCGCGAGTTGTCTTCGCATCGTCGAACCACGTCGTCGGCATGTACGAGCTCGACGGCGCGCCCGGGCTCTACGAGCTCGACGACGGGCGGACCTACGACCACCGGGCGGAGATCCGGCCCGACTCGCTCTACGGCGTCTCGAAGGCCTACGGCGAGGCGCTCGGGCGGCTCTACATGGAGCGTCACGGCCTGCGCGTCTTCTGCCTGCGAATCGGCGCCGTTCGCGCGAACGACGATCCGACCGCGCCGACCGCGAACCCGCTGCTCGACCTCGACGCGGAGGGCCGCCGTAACCGCCTGCGCGCCGTCTGGCTGAGTCGGCGCGACTGCGCCGAGCTGATCGCCCGCTGCCTCGATGTCGACGAGGTTCGCTGGGCGGTCGTCTACGGCGTCTCGGCCAACGCGCGGCGCTTCTGGGATCTGGAGCACGCTCGCGAGCTCCTCGGCTGGGCACCCGAGGAAGCCGCGCCGACCTGATCGCGGTAGGTTTCCGCCATGGCTCGCAACGTCCTCGTCGTCAGCACCGTCGAGCACGCCGACGACGCGATCCGCGCGGAGATGGGCGAGGCAGACACTGTCAAGGTCGTCGTCCCTGCGGTGCGCCAGGGCTTCCTCGACTGGCTCGCGAACGATCAGCAGGCGTTCGATCGGGCCGAAGGTGTCGCCGAGCGGACGGCCGAAGCGCTCCCCGGCGAGACTGTGGAAGCCGGCGCGGGCGAGGCGAACGTCGGGCTTGCGATCCGCGACGCGCTCGCGACGTTCCCAGCGGACGAGATCGTCGTCGCGGTCCGCCCCGAGGAGCAGGAGGGCTTCGTCGAGTCGGCCGCGACCGACGACGCGCCGCAGCACTCGATCGAGGGCGTGCCCGTCCGCTTCATCGTGATCCCCGACTAGCCCTCGCGAACCGGCCGGTAGACGCACACGTGCACGCCCGTGCCACTCGTGACCGTGGAGACGAGCTCGAGCGCGCG
>JBPCJB010000226.1:0-11410 GCA_051005735.1 Gaiellaceae bacterium
CTCCCCGCTCCTGCGCCAGCCCGATCAGCGCGAGCAGGATCTCGGCTGTCGCCTGCGCATCGGGAAGCGCGCGGTGGCAGGGGCGCACCGCGGTCCCGAAGCAATTGGCGAGCGAGCCGAGCCCGACGCGGGACGTCCTGCCCGCGAGCAGCCGTCGCGCGAGCCAGACCGTGTCGACGACCGGCGCCGCGAGTCGCCGCCCGGTCCGCCGCTCCACCTCGACGTCGAGGAAGCCAAGGTCGAAGCGCGCGTTGTGGGCGACGAGCACGGCGTCGCCGGCGAAGTCGAGGAAGCGCCTGACGGCGAGCTCGGCGGGCGGCGCGGTGCGCAACGAGGCGGGCTCGATTCCCGTGAGGGCGCCGATCGGCGCGGGGAGCGGCCGTCGCGGATTGACGAGCGTCTCGAAGGTCGACCCGGGCTCGAGCTCGTGGATCCGGACCGCGCCGATCTCGCAGATCCCGGCGCTTCCGGGCCGGAGCCCGGTGGTCTCGAGATCGACGACGACGTAGGTGGCGTCCTCGAGGGGAGTCTGCGCGCCCGGGGGGTCGGCGAGCCCGACCGCGGCGCCGCGCCAGGCGAGGCGCGTGTCGCCCTCGACGACGTCCGCGAGCAGCTCGCGCGCAAGTCCAACCGGAACGTGCCTGAGCGCGAAGAGCGCCCGCGCGGCATCCTCGAGCGGCACCGGCCCTCGTCTCGCGTGGACGAGCTCGACGAGCCGGTCAGCCGAGTCGAAGGCAAGTTGCATCCGCGGGAGTGTATGCGAACATATGTTCGCCTACAAGCCCAAAAGAGAGCCGCCCCCTTGCTCGACCGAGGGGGCGGCTCTCGAGTCCTTCGTCGGTTGGCGCTCAGCCGCCCTTGACCGCCGCCTTGAGCTGGCTTCCGGCCGAGAACTTCGGCACGGTCGCCGCGGGAATCTGCACCTTCTCGCCGGGGCTGCGCGGGTTGACGCCCTCGCGCGCGGCGCGATCGGCGGTCGAGAACTTGCCGAAGCCCGTGAACGTGATCGTGTCGCGGGACTTGAGGGCGTCGGTGACGCAGTCGAGGAACGCATCCACGGCCGCGCTTGCGTCCCTGCGGGAGAGATTGCTCTTCGACGCTACGGCGTCCACGAATTCCTGTTTGGTCACTTGCACTCCTCCTGCGTCGGGGCTTTGGTGAAAACGCTCGCAGACCCTAACAGCCGCGTCGGACCCGCTCAACGGGAACCGGCTCAACCATGCGGTTTCGCAGAGCTGTTTCCTGCGGTCTTTGCGGCCGGGAGGAGCTCGCGCGCCAGGAAGAGCGACCGCAACCGGACGCCGAGCCGCGCGAGAGCGTCCGCCCCGCCCTCCTCTCGATCGACCACGCAGACGGCATTCCGGACCACGAGCCCCTCGGCGCGAAGCGCCTCGATCGCACTCGTGAGCGCGCCTCCCGAGGTGACCACGTCCTCGATCAGGCAGACGAGCTCGCCGGGCGCGAACGAGCCCTCGATCCGATTGCCGGTGCCGTACGACTTGGCCTCGCCGCGAACGATCACGAAGGGCAGACCCCCCGAGAGCGATGCCGACGCCGCGAGCGCGACCGCGCCGAGCGCGGGTCCGGCGAGGCGGACGGCGTCGGGCTCGCACTCCCGGACCGCGGCGGCGAGCCGCTCGCCGATCGGGCCGAGCAGCTCCGGTCGCGTCTCGAAGCGGTACTTATCGAGGTAGTACGAGCTGCGCCGGCCCGAGCGAAGGAGGAAATCGCCTTCGAGCAGGGCTTGCTCGCGGAGCTCCGCCGCGAGATCCATCAGGACAAGGAGGCGCGGGCAAGCTCGAGCAGGCGCTCGGCGCCGGGCAGACCGCGCTCCAGGGTGAGCATCGAGCCGTCGTCGTAGTAGAGGCTGACGCGCTCGCGCCGCTCGTCGCGCCGCCGGTTCCACCAGAGGAGCGGGCCAGCGATCAGGACGGCGATCGCGAGCAGCCTACGCATCGGGCTTCGAATCCTTGGCCTCGGACGCCTTCTTCCTGCTCGGGCGCGGCTTGGCCGGCGCCGCCTTCGATTCGATCGGCGAGAGCGAGCGCAGGCACGTCCGCAGGTCGTAGAAGACGAGTCCGGAGGTCGGCTCGGGCGTCGTCGTCGCGGCGATCCGGTGGTCATCGCCGGTGACCACGAAGACGCTGCCCTCTCGCAGCGAGCCCTCGATCTGCGTCAGCCGCCGCTCGTCGCCCTGACCGATCTTTCCCGCCTTTCCCGCCTCGAGTTGCCCGGCCGCCGCCACGAGCTCGAGCGCGGTGCGGGCCAGCCGCTTCGAGCGTGTCTCGTCGCCGCCGGTCGAGCCGAGCACCGTCCCCTCGGCGTCGAAGACGACAGCCGTCTCGATCTGGGAAGAGATCTCGGAGAGATCGGCGAGCGCGCTCTCGATGTCCACGACCTGAACCTTAGACGCTCTGCCAGCGCTCATACTCCGCGTGTGCGTCGACCCCTCGCCCAGCCGCTCGCCAAGTTCTTCGCCGATCGCGGCACCCACCTCGCCGCGATGATCGCCTACTTCGGCCTCCTCTCCTCCGTCTCGCTGATCTTCCTCGCGCTCGCGCTGCTCGGCTTCACCGGCCGCGCGGAGGAGTCGAGCTACCTCGTGGAGGAGCTCAGGCGGCTCTTTCCCTCGCAGTCGATCGGCGACATCGTCCGCGTCGTCGAGGCGATCACGGCGAACGCGACGACCCTCGGCCTGATCGGCGGAGCGTTTCTCCTCTGGACGTCGCTCTCGCTCTTCAGCGTGCTCGAGTCGGCGTTCAACATCGTCTACGGGAAGCCGAACCGGGGCTTTCTCAGGGGCAAGGGCCTGGCGACGCTCTTCATGGCCGGCTCGCTCGTGATCCTGTTCCTCGCGCTCGTGGTCGGCTCGATCGGATACGACCTGTTGAACCGCTTCGCGCCGGGGTTCGTGGCGAACGGCTTCATCGGCTACGGGCTTTCGATGCTCCTCTCGACCGGCGCCGTCTTCGTCTTCCTCGTCTCGGCCTACGAGCGGCTGACGAACGCGCCGTTGACGCTGCACGAGGTCTGGCCGGGGGCCGCGCTCGGCGCGGTGCTCCTCCAGGTGAGCTTCCAGGCCCTGCCGGTCTTCGTGCGGCTCTCGCGAGAGGTGATCGCGGTTCAGGCGCTCGGCGCCTCGGCGCTCCTGCTCGTCTGGATCTACGTGATGGCGAACGTGATCGTCTTCGGCGCCGAGTTCAACTGGTGGCTCGCGCAAGGCCGGCGGATCGACGACGAGGTCGCCGGCCTGGCCTGAAAGGACGTGTCCAGGGGCTGGCCCCAGACGTGTCTCGTTCGAACATGCCCCATCAGGACGGTGCAGCGGCGAGGAGGGCCCGTGCGGCGCGGGCGCGATGGGAGTTGCGCCGCTTCCAGGCTTCGCCGAGCTCGGCGACCGTTCGCGTCTCACCTTCGGGAACGAAGATCGGGTCGTAGCCGAAGCCCTCGCTCCCGCTCGGGGCGCTCGCGAGCGAGCCGTCGAGGATCCCGGTGCCGCGGAGCTCTCGATCCGGCGCCAGGCAGACGAGCTCGCAGACGTAGCGGACGCGACGGTCGTCCGCGCCTGCCACCTCCTCGAGCAGGCGCGCGACGCCGTCGTCGGCCCACCGCGCCGACCGAACGCCGGGCCGGCCGCCGAGCGCCGACGCCTCGATCCCCGAGTCCTCGCCGATCGTCCACATGCCCGGCTGCACGTGCGTGCGGCCGAAGAGCGCCTTCGTGCGCGCGTTCTCGTGGTACGTAGCGCCTTCCTCGGCCGGATAGCCGGCAACGTCGAGCAGCTCGAGCTCCCAACCGGGCAGCGCCGCGCGCAGCTCCTCGAGCTTGTGACGGTTCTGCGAGCAGAGGCGAGCCCGGATCACTCCCGTGCCGCGTCGATCGCCTGCCGCTGCGCCTCGCCGATCGTCTCGATTCCGCCCGCCGCGATGTCGAGCAGCTCCTCGAGTCGCTCGCGGGAGAACGGATCCTTCTCCGCGGTTGCCTGCACCTCGACGAGCAGGCCGTCGCCGGTCATGACGACGTTCATGTCGGTCTCCGCGCTCGAGTCCTCGGAGTAGTCGAGGTCGAGGAGGACGCGGCCGTCGACGATCCCGACCGACACCGCCGCGACCGAGCCGACGAGCGCCTTCGAGAGGCCCATCCGGTCGAGCGCCCGCCGAGCCGCGACGTAGGCGCCGGAGATCGCGCCGCACCGCGTGCCACCGTCGGCCTGGATCACGTCGCAGTCGAGCCAGAGCGTCCGCTCCCCGAGCGCGTTGAAGTCGCAGACCGCGCGCAGCGCCCGCCCGATCAGCCGCTGGATCTCGACCGTGCGACCGCCCTGCTTGCCCCGTGATGCCTCGCGTGCTGTGCGCTCGCCGGTCGACGCGGGCAGCAACGAGTACTCGGCGGTCATCCAGCCCCGCCCCGAGCGCTGGAGCCAGCGGGGCACGCCCTCCTCGACGGTCGCCGTACAGAGCACGCGCGTTCTGCCCTGGGAGTAGAGGACGGAGCCGTTCGCGAGTTCGACGAAGTCCGGGATCAGGTCGAGTCGCCGCAGCTCGTCGTCGCGGTGCCGCCCGTCGTTTCTCACGCCACCGCCTCCAGCGCCGCGAGCTCCACGTGCTCGACCTCCTCGATCGGAAGCTGCAGGAAGCGCCGGCCGAGAGTGCGGAACGCCTCGGGGTCGCCGGTCGTCAGGAAGCGGTAGGAGCCCTCGCGCTCCGGGTCGTTCTCGATCCGCTTCCGCACGAGAGTCTCTGCCACCTCACGGGCCGTCTCCTCGGCCGAGAAGACGAGCGTCACGTCGCGGCCGAAGACGCGCTGGAGGATCGGCCGGATCAGCGGGTAATGGGTGCACCCGAGGATCACCGTGTCCACGCCGGCGTCTTTCAGCCCGGCCGCGACCTCGCGCACCGCCTCGGTCGTCTCGACGCCGAACGCGTCGTCGCCCTCGATCAGCGGGACGAGCCGCGGGCACGCGACGGAGAAGAGCTGCGCCCCCGCGTCGAGCGTCCGGACGAGCTCCTCGTAGCGACCCGCCCGCACCGTCGCCTCGGTCGCGAGCAGGCCGATCCGGCGGTTGCGCGTCGCCTGCACCGCGGCGTGCGCCTCGGGCGTGATCACGCCGACAACCGGAACGCGCAGCTCGGTCTGGAGCTCGGGCAGCGCCGCCGCCGTCGCCGAGTTGCACGCGACGACGATCAGCTTCACGTCCTGCGCCTCGAGGTAGCCGCCGATCTCGCGTGCGAAGCGGCGGAGCTCGGCGAGCGGACGCTGGCCGTACGGCAGCCGAGCATGGTCGCCGAGGTAGACGAAGTCCTCGTGGGGGAGCGTGACAAGGCACTCGTGGAGCACCGTCAGGCCGCCTACCCCGGAGTCGAACACGCCGATCGGCCTCGCGTCCATCGCGGGATTGTACGAGCAGGACACGTCGGCTACCGTGGCGCCGTGCTGCGCCGCCTCCTGCTCGTGATCCTCGTCGCCCTCGCCGCGGCCGCGCCTGCAGATGCGTTCTCGAAGCAGACCGGCGCCCTCCGGATGGACGACGGAGTCGACCTCGCCTACGCGCTCTACGAGCCTGACGGCGCCGCGCCGGCGGGCGGGTGGCCCGGCGTGCTCGTGTTGCACGGCCTCGCGGGCACAAAGGAGTCCGTCGAGGCGGTCTCGACCTCGTTCGTCGCCGGCGGCTACGCAGTGCTCGCCTACGACGCGCGCGGTCACGGCGCCTCCGGCGGAGTCGTGACGCTGGCCGGCCCGCGCGAGGTCGCCGACCTGCGCGCAGTGCGCATCGCCCTCGCCGCCCGATCCGAGGTGAACGAGCGGATCGGCGCCTGGGGAATCTCCTACGGCGGCGGCCAGATCTGGAACGCGCTCGCCGCCGGTGTGCCGCTCGCGGCGGCCGAGGTCGTCGAGACGTGGACCTCGCTCTACAACGCGCTCTGGCCGCAGAGCCTCGCCCGCTCGGGGATCGTCGCCGGCCTCGCCGCCTCGGTGGCCGCGCGCTCGCCGCTGATCGCCGGGCTGCGCACCGACGCCGTGCAGAGCACGAACATGTCCGCGATCCGCGCGCTCTCGCAGGAGCGGTCGGCCCTCCCGCGGGTCTCGACGATCCGCACGCCGGTCTACCTCTTCCAGGGCCGCACAGACTTCGTCTTCGACATCTCGCAGGCGACGCAGGCGTACGCGCGGCTCGCCGGGCCGAAGCGCCTCTACGTCGGAACCTTCGGGCACACGCCCTCGTCCTTTCCCGGACCAGACATCGGGTTCGTCCGCTCGGAGGGCCTGCGTTGGTTCGACCGCTATGTCAAGGGGCCGCCGGCGCCGATCGCGGCCGACTCGGGCGTGCTCGTCGCGCGCCAGGGCGGCGGCGCTCCCGCCGCCTTCTCGGGCCTGCCGGCGGCGAGGACGAGCGCGTTCGCGTTGCCAGGCCGTTCCTCCCTCCGCGGCCAGGCCGTCGTCTCGCGCGACGCTGCCCCACTCGAGGCCGCGCTCGAGAGCTGGGGCGGCGGCACCGCGACGGTGACGCTCTCGAAGCTCGTCCGCTACCCGCGCCTCGTCGTCACCGTCATGGCAGGCACGAAGGTGGTCGCGCACGGCGGCCTCCGGCCGCGTGCCGGCGTCAATCGCGTCCAGCTCGCCAATCACTGCGTCTACGTCCCGAAGGGGACGCGGCTGCGCGTCTCCGTCGGGCCGTCGTCTCCGGCAGGGCAGTTCGCCTATCTCGGCTTCGCGGACGCGGGCTCCGCGACGCTCGGCGCGGTGACGCTGCGGCTCTCGACCCTGGCGAGGCCGATCTCCCGATGAAGCGGCTGGCGCTCCTCGTGGCGCTCGTCGTGGCGTCGAGCGCGGGCGCGACCTCGAGCGCCGATCCGGGCGTCACCTCGACCACGATCCTGCTCGGCGGCACGGTGCCGCTCTCGGGCGAGGCCTCGGCCTTCGGCTCGGTCGGGCCGGGCGCGAAGGCGTACTTCGACTACGTGAACGCCCGCGGCGGCGTCAACGGGCGGAAGATCCTCTACCGCTACTACGACGACGGCTACGACCCGGCCCAGACCGTCCAGCTCACGCGCAAGCTCGTCGAGCAGGACAAGGTGTTCGCGATCTTCAACTCGGTGGGGACGGCCCAAAACGCGGCGATCCAGCCGTATCTGAACCAGCTCAGGGTGCCGCAGCTCTTCGTCGGCGACGGCTCCCAGGCGGTCTCGCAGCCGGCCAAGTACCCGTGGACGATGGGCTTCCTCCAGAGCTACGTCGGCGAGGGCGCGGTCTACGGCCGTCACCTCGCGAGAACGGCCAAGGGCGCACGGCTCGCCGTCCTCTACGAGTCGAGCGCGCTCGGCGCCGACCTGACGCGCGGGCTCGAGCGCGCGATCGCCGGGAAGGGTCCGCGAGTCGTCGCGAAGGAGGGCTACGAGCTCACGGACACCGACGTCTCCGCGCAACTCGCGAAGCTCAAAGGCTCGGGCGCCGACACGCTGCTCGTCTTCGCGACGCCGAAGTTCGCGATCCAGACGCTCGTCGCCGCGCACAGGCTCGCCTGGAAGCCGCGCGTCTATATCGCGTCGGTCTCGATCGAGCCCGGAATCATGGCGATCGCCCGTGCGAACGCGCCCGAGCTGACGAGGGGGGCGCTCTCGATCGCGTTCGTCAAGAACCCGAACGACCCGATCTGGGCGAAGGATCCCGCTCTCGCGCTCTATCGCCGGGTCATGCGCCGTCACCATCCGAAGGGTCGCGAGGCGGACGTCTACAACTGGTACGGGATGACGGTCGCCTGGACGATGACCGAGACGCTGCGCAAGGCCGGCCCGAACCTCACTCGCGCCGGCCTCCTCCGGGCGGCGCAGAGCCTCGACCAGCGCGCGAACCCGTTCCTGCTTCCGGGAATCGTCGTGCGCACCTCCAAGACGCGCTACTTCCCGCTCTCGGGCGTCTACCTCTACCGCTACGACAACCGCCAGTGGGTCCGCTCGAGCGCCCTGCTCGACCCCCGCGGGTAGTCGTCTATCGTCCCGACCGACACCGACCGGGGGAGCCTTTCATGACGATCAAGCTTCGACTGACTCTGCTCGCACTCGTCGGCGCGCTCGCGCTCAGCGGCGCGAGCTCCGCGTTCGCGGCCTACACGACGCCGCGCCTGCTCGTGACGGACGACCGCACGGGGCCGACCACGATCAGCTTCACGCAGAGCGCGTCCGACGATCCGAGCGCCAAGCTGACGTTCTACGTGCCGGCCGGCACAACCGCGACGCTGACCCAGGCGGCGGGGACGACCATCGGCACCGTCACCGCGGCCGGCACCGCCGGCGACCTCGGCGGCGCTCTGCTGCCGCTCACCGGCACCGTGCAAGTCCGGGCCGCCACCGGCACCTACCTCTCCGGGACGACGCAGGTCCCGATCGCCGCCGCGGCGACGGCGTGCACCGGCACGGCGACGCACACCGCCTTCTGGGTCCTGATCCTCCAGGCGGCCGGCCAGACGCTCGAGCTGCCCGTCTTCGTCGACCAGGTCACGACGCCGCCGGCCTCGGGCTTCGCAACCGCCTCGATTCAGGCCTGCCTGCCCCCACCGGACGTGCCTGCCGGCACGCCGGGCCGTGCCACCTTCGGCTTCAAGCTGACGAGCACGGTCTTCACGGTGCGCGACGTGTTTGCGAGCACGGGCAGTGGCGAGTCCCGCTGGCGCCTGCTCGCGACGCCGTATACGCCGAGCACGGGTCGAGTGAACGCCGCCGGCTCGGTGGAGGCGCAGTCGCTCGTCAGCTTCCCGCGAACGGTCGCGCTCAGGCGGCCCGTCCGGCTGAACGCGAAGAGGGGCACCGCCGCCTATCGGGTCACCGGCACGCTCGCGCTCCCCACCGGCGGCACGCCCACAGTCCGGCTCTTCCGTGGCCGCACAGCCTCCGCGCTGGGCTCGTCGAGCGCGCTGCGCGTCTCGGGAACGACGTTCACGGGCTCGCTGGCGGTCAAGCAGACGGCCAGGGCGCAGATCTGGTTCCTCCAGGCCCGCGCGTCCGTGCCGACCGCCGATCTAGGCGCGCCTGCGTGCCAGGCGACCTTCGGCCTCAGTTGCCTCGGCGTCACCCGCGCGGGCTACTCGGCCCGCAGCGCGACGGTGCGGCTCGTCGTGCCGAGGCGTTAGCGACGTGTGGAGGGCCGGGGGATCGCGGACCCGGCCCTCCACTACGATCCGCCGATGCGGGTGCTCGCGCTCACGCACGGCCCGAGCGTCGGCGCCGGCGTCTTCGGAGACGCGGTCCGGGACGCGGGACACGAGCTCGTCGAGTGGTGCGTTCCGCTCGGAGGCGGCGAGCCGCCGGCGGCCGCGGCCGCCGTGCTCGTCTTCGGTGGCGCGATGCATCCGGATCAGGAGGAGCGACATCCCTGGTTGCTTCGCGAGCTGCGTTTCCTGGAGGCAGCACTCGAGCGCGAGCTGCCGCTCTTCGGCGTCTGCCTGGGTGCGCAGCTCCTCGCGAAGGCGGCGGGCGCGGACGTGCAGCCGGCGCGCGAGTCCGAGGTCGGCTGGTTCGCCGTCGAGCTGACGGATGCGGCCGGCGACGATCCTGTCGTCGGCTCGCTGCCGGCCCGCTTCGACGCATTCCAGTGGCACCTCTACACCTACAGCCTCCCGGATGGAGCCGTGGAGCTCGCGCGGAGCCCGGTCTGCACGCAGGCGTTCCGGCTCGGCCGCGCCTACGGGATCCAGTTCCATGCCGAGGTGACCGGCCCACAGATCGAGCAGTGGCTCGGCGAGGATCCCGACGACGTCGCCGACCCGGACGCGCTGCGGCGGGAGACGGCGACCCGGATCGCGGAGTGGAACGAGCTCGGCCGCGAGCTGTGCGGCGCGTTCCTCGAGACGGTCTAGCCGGTCTCTGACGGGAGCGAGTCGTCGCGCGACCACTCGTGCCAGGACCCGGGATAGTTGCGGGCGTTGTAGCCCGCGGCGCGGAGGATCTGGACGGCCACCGCCGAGCGGGACCCCGAGTGGCAGTAGGCGACGACCTCCGCGCCCTCGGAGAGACGCTCCCGGATCTCGGCTTTCGTGAGCGTCATCAGCTCCTGCACGTCGAGGTGCTGCGCGCCCGCGATCCGACCCTGGCGCGGGTCGCAGTACGCGCCCCTGACCCCGGCGAACTCGTCGGCGCCGCGCACGTCGAGAACGACCAATCCGTCCTCGCCGAGCCGCCGCCGGAGCTCGTCACGATCGACATCCTCGCTCACAAGGCAGCCACGAGCTCGAGCTCTGCGGCGACAGACGGGCGCTCGGATGCCCGCTCGAGCCATCCGGCGAGCGCCGGCCACCGCCCCAGCTCGACCCCGAGCCGCTCGCGGGCGCGCACGACCCAGGGCAGGTAGCTCACATCCGCGAGACCGAACGCGCGACCCGAGAGCCAGGGCATCGCCACGAGCAGAGAGTCGAGGACCGCAAGCTCGTCCTCGAAGCGCCCGCGCGCGCCCTCCTCGCCGCGGCGGAGGGCGTAGTACGGCGCCGAGAAGTCGTCGAAGCGGAAGACGAGGAGGCGGCCCGCTGCACGCTCACCGGGGTCGGCGGGCCAGAGCGGCGGCTCGGGGTAGCGCTCGTTCACGTACTCGGAGATCACGGCCGACTCGGGCAGGACCCAGCCGTCCTCCTCGAGCACGGGGACCTTCCCGACCGGATTCTTCTCGTAGAGCCAAGCCGGGCGCTGCGCGAGATCGATCTCCACCGTCTCCCACTCGACACCCTTCTCTGCGAGGACGATCCGGACGCGGGCGCAGTAGGGGCAGCGGGCGGCGTCGTAGAGCGTCAGCATCAGCGCTCGACGGTAACGGCGCCGGGAATCGCCGGAGCGTCGCTCCAGCCGTGCTCCGCGCCCTCGATCCCGATCGCACCAGCGAGGTCGCCGAGGAGCTTCTGCGCCGGCGGCAGCTCTGCGGGTGACGCAGCGGTGCGGGCAACGGCCCGGACGGTGGTGGGGTCGGCGCCGGTGAGACGGTTGACGACGCGGGGGTTCGCCGCCAGGCCGATCACGTCGCCGGGCGGGAGCGGCCCGTAGTGCTCCGGCACGGACAGGTACTCGTCCACGACGCCGCCGCGGTCGAGCAGCACGAACCGAACGACCTCGTCCTGCTCGACGCCGAGCGCGAGCACGACCGCTCCCATCCGGTCGGAGAGCTCCCGGGCGAGGCGGCGGAGCATCGTCGGATCGCGGTCGCAGACGTCGTCGTAGACCGCGATCCAGCCGTTGCGGGGCGGCGAGATCAGGCTTCCCTGCGAGGCGCCGGGGAGGCGCGGGACGAACTGACGGACAGCGCGCTCGATCGAAGCGAGGTCGTCGCTCTGGACGTGGATCGCGCCGAACGAGCGCCCACTACCGACCTCCCGCACCTCGAGCGAGAGGACGAGATTCCGCGATTGCTCGCGAAAGCCGAGCCGGTCATAGAA
>JBPCJB010000227.1:0-4976 GCA_051005735.1 Gaiellaceae bacterium
CGGTGCTGAACACGCCGATCATCGAGGACACGTCCGACCCGTCGAAGTTCACCTCGATCGACATGCTCCGGGCGATCCGTAGCTTCGACCCGTGCATGCCGTGCACGACGCACGTCCACACGGGCCATGGGGTCGTCGAGCGCGAGGTGAACACTTGCGCCTGCGGCGCTGACTAGCGTCCTGGTCGGCGGGGTCGGCGAGCTCTACCAGGGCGACCTCGACCTCGGCCGGCTGGCCGTGGAGCGGCTCGCGACGGAGGATCTTGGCGAGGGCGTCCTCGTCGAGGAGCTCCATTACGGCGCCGTCGCGGTCGCGCAGCGGCTCGAGGATCTGCGGCCCGACCTGCTGATCCTCGTCGGCGCCGTAGCGCGAGGGCGGCAACCGGGGACGGTCGAGCGACGAGCTGTGGAACCGATCCCGCTGGACACCGCCGAGTTCCAGGCCGCGATCGGCGACGCGGTTACGGGCTACGTCGGGATCGACCTCGTCGTCGAGGTCGCCTCGGGCTTCGGCGCCCTTCCCGCGGAAACGGTCACGATCGAGGTCGAACCGGCCCGAGTCGAGCCGTCCGAGACCCTCTCCGCCGAGGCGACCGAAGGGCTGGAGCAGGCGCTCGAGCTCGTCAGGCGGGAGCTTGGTCGAGCACGCCCAGATTCTGAGGTGGAACGGCCAGCCGCCGTCCCGCCTCCGTCTCCAGCACCAACGAACCGTCGACGGACGAGCTGACGGCGGTCCCCCGCGCCTCAGGCCCTCCAGGTCCGAGCGGAATCAGCCGCGCGACGACGGTGCGGCCGATCGTCTCGCAGCGGCGCAGGTAGTCGGCGAGCACGCTCGCGCTCGAGGCTGCAAGGCGAGCCTCGATCGCGATCACGATTCGCTCGACGAGCTCCGGCTCCCAAGCACGGGCGACGAGGACGTTGACAACCGCCCAGTCGACGCCGAGGACGCCGATCTCCGCATAGACCCCGACCGCTCCCACACGTGTCCCCCCGTGGCGTGCCTCGTCGGGCCATTCGATCGTCGCTTCTTCCCCGAGCGCGTCCGCGAGCCCAGAGACGGCGACGGTATAGAGCCATCCCTCGCGCGGCGCGGCGAGGCGAGGCGCTGGCCGAAGGATGAGCGAGAACGCGAGCCCATCCCCCACGTCCCACTCCAGTCCGGCCCGGCCTCGCGGCGAGGCCTGATAACCGGCTGTGACGACCGACCCGGGCGCTGCGCCCGCCCGCGCCCACGCGAGAGCGTCGGCCTCGGTCGAGAGGAGCGCCGTGTAGAAGCGGTGCGGCCGGGCGCCGAGGGCTGCCGCGAGCTCCTCTCCTAGCCCCACGGCTCGGCGAGCTCCTCCGCAAGACGCCGGAACGTCTCCTCGAGTCGCAGCAGCTGCGGGACGTGGAAGCGGGACGACGCGCGCGAGACGTCGTCTCGGAACCGCTCCTTGGTCTGGACGTCGCGTTCGTGGAGCGTCTCGAGCGTCGAGCGGATGTGCAGCTCCATGATCTCTGGCGGCAACTCGAGCAGCGCTCCCAGCCAGGCCTGGGCGAGCTCGACGCTCGAGCCGTCGATCCAGGTCGCGGCCTCGGCGCGTCGCTCTGCCACGGGTGCGTCGGAGACGCGGACGACCTCCTCACGGACGAGAGCTTCCCAGCGGTCGACCGGCTCCTGAGCGAGCACGTGCCGCAGGTCGTCCGATGCCGCGCCGACACGGTTGAGCAGCGCCTCGGCCTGGGCGACGACCGGTGGGGGCGGATCGGCGACGCCGAGAGCCTGCCGGGCGGCGAGGCGCGCCCGCGGCCGGTCGCAGACCCGCTCGTGGGCCAGGGCCAGGTTCGCCTTCGCCATCGCAAACTCGGCCGGACGCACCGAGCGCGGGTGCGCGCCGGCCGCCTGGCGGAACGGCTCGATCGCCCGTTCCGGGCGCCCTGCGGCGAGGTGGACGAGCCCGAGCGCGTTCGCCGCTCCGCTGTAGCCGGCCGCCTCGCCTCGCGCCGCGAGCTCGAGCGCGCGCTCGAGCGTCGAGGCGGCCTCCTCGAGCTCGCCGAGCTCGAGCAGCGTGGCCCCGAGCTCGCGCAGGGCGGCAGCCTCGGCCGCCCCCGCGACGAGCCCAGCTGCGCTCCGGAAGCACTCGGCCGCCCCCTGTGGGTTGTGCTCGCGGCTGACGAGTCCGAGGTTGAACAGGGCTGCGCCGCGCTCCTGCTCGAGTCCCGCCGCCTCGAACAGCTCAGCCGCGCGATCGAACGCGGCGGCCGCGGTGTCGAGCTCGCCGACCAGCCGTCGCGCGGCCCCGAGCGCGTTCAGGGTCTTCGCGTGCTCGACCGGCAGGAGCTCGGGCGCGAAGAGCTCCGCAGCATGCGCCAGCGACTCGAGCGCCTCGTCGACGCGGCCGACGTCGGTCAGGACGACGCCGAGGTGGTAGCGAGCGGTCGCGTGCTGGACGGGGTAGCGCGCCTCGTCGTAACGGGCAACCCGCTGCTGCAGCTCTGTGATGGGGTCGAGCACGGTCCCTATCCTCCCCGACATGAGGATCATCGTCGCGGGAGTCGGCAACGTCCTCCGCAGCGACGACGGCTTCGGCGTCGCCGTCGCGGACCGCCTGCTCGGGCAGAAGCCGCCCACAGAAGTGGAGATCCTGGATGTCGGGATCGGAGGGATCCACCTCGTCCAGGAGCTCCTTGCGGGCGCGGACGCCCTCGTCGTCGTCGACGCGGTCGACCTCGGCCGGGCACCCGGTACGGTCGTGGTTCAGCGACCTCAGATCCGTGAGATCGAAGGCCCGGACGATCTCGCAAGCGTGCATTACGCAACGCCCGAGCGCGCGCTGATGTTCGCGCGCGGCCTCGAGATCCTGCCGGCCAGCATCTGGCTCGTCGGCTGCCAGGTGGTCGACGCGGAGAGCATCGGCCACGGCCTTTCGGCCGAGCTCGCCGGAGCGGTCGAGGCTGCCGCTGACGAGGTGCGACGACTCGTGACAGGGCTTGGTGTCCCGTGGATCTGATCTAGACTGCTCTTCATGAAGCTCGCCGTCGCCGGAAAGGGTGGTTCGGGCAAGACGTCGATCTCCGGGACGATGGCGCGCCTGCTCGCCCGCGACGGGCGCAAGGTTCTCGCGATCGACGGTGACTCGAGTCCCAACCTCGCACTAACGCTCGGGATCCCCAGCGAGCAGATGAGCGCGATGCCCACGCTGCCCCGGGATCTGCTCGACCGCTCGGGCGGCAGCGCGGTTCTGACGAAGACGCTCGAGGAGATCTGCGCCTCCCACTCGGTTCAAGGCCCGGACGGCGTCACGCTCCTCGTGATGGCGCACCCACAGCACGCGGGCACAGGGTGACTGTGCGGCATGCACGCTACCGTGCGTAGCGTCATCGAGACCGCCCCGGCCGAGGACGTCTGCATCCTCGACACGGAAGCCTCGCCCGAGCACCTGTCGCGCGGGACCGCGCGCTATGCGGACGGGCTGCTGGCCGTTGTCGAGCCCTACTTCAAGTCGCTCGAGACAGGTCGAAGGATGGCCGCTCTCGCGAACGACCTCGGCCTCGAGCGGGTGGCGCTCGTCGCGAACAAGATCCGGGACGAGCGCGACCTCGCCGCCGTCCAGGAGTTTGCCGCCCAACACGAGCTCGCGATTGCGGGGATCATCCCCTTCGACGAGCAGCTGGCGGGTGCGGAGCGGGCGGGTGTGGCCCCACTCGACTTCGATCCGGATTCGCCGTCCGTGACCGCGATCGGGAAGCTCGGACGCGACTTCGTGGGCGAGCGATGAGCGAGCTCGACGCCCTGCGCGTACGAGAGGAAGTACTCCAGGCGATGTACTGGATGCGCGCCGAGGGGCTCGGCGACTCGCCGTCCGCCGCGGAGCTCGCCCGCTTTCTTGCCGTTCCGGCAGGGACGCTCGGACCGTATCTCGACCGCTTCGTGGAGGAGGGCTATCTCGAGCCCGCCGGCGAGGGCTTCGGTCTCACCCAGATGGGGATCGAGGCGGGCAAACGTACCTTCGCCGAGGAGTTTGCGGACTTGACCCGGCCAAGCCACGGGGAGTGCGACGCCGACTGCTGGTGTCATGACTCACCGGAAGAGGCCGCACGGTGCCTCGAAGACCGGGTGCAGCATGCGCACTGAGGACACCGCCCCGGCTCTTCCGAAGAGCTTCCTGCGGCCCTGCCTGCTCCTCCTCCTGCGCGAGCAGCCCGCCCACGGCTACGAGCTGCTCGAGCGCTTGCGCCCGCTCGGCTTCTCCGGAGACGACCCCGGCGGCCTCTACCGCGCGTTGCGAACGCTCGAGCGGGACGGCCTCGTCCACTCCGCCTGGGAGCCGTCCCAGAGCGGCCCCGCCCGCCGCATCTACCAGCTGACGAGAGCCGGGATGGAGGAGCTGCATCGGCGGACCAAATCGCTTGTGCGCGCCCGCGAGACCCTCGACGTCTTCCTCAGCCGTTACGGCGAGTTCGTCGCTCTCGACGACGCGTCAGCAGCAGCCCGCTCTCGCCACTAGCTCGGTTGCTCCACGGGGGCGCGGCGGATCACCTGCCATGACTGCCACGTGATCCGCAGGATGACCGCCGTGATCGCCAGTCCGATCAGCGGATCTCCGATCTCCAGCCCGAGGGCAACCACGATCGCGCTCGCCACGACCCCGAGTGAGACGAGCCCGTCTGTCCGTGCGTGGTATCCGTCGGCGACGAGGGCCTGACTCTTGAGTCGCTTCCCGGCGCGAAGCCGGATCAGCGCTGCGATCTCGTTGCCGACGAACCCGATTGCTCCGGCGGCGGCCAGCGCACCGAGGTGGGAGAGCGGCTGCGGATCGATCAGGCGCCCGACCGTCTGCACGAGCGCGACACAAGCGCTGAAGAAGATCGTCGCGACGACGACGTAGCCCGCACCATTCTCGGCCCGAGCGCTACGAAGCAGAAACGCGATCCCGAGAGGCACCGCAGTCAGAGCGTCGCCGAAGTTGTGAACGAGATCGGCGAGTAGCGCCACGC
>JBPCJB010000228.1:0-2943 GCA_051005735.1 Gaiellaceae bacterium
GCATAGAAGCCGAGCAGCGTGATCGCCTGTCGAGCAGGCAGACCCGGCACCTCGTGCGCGCCGAAGGGTCGGAGCAGCCGCGAGGCGACCGCACGGAAGATCGGCGGATAGAGCAACACGGCGACAAAGACACCGAAGGCGGCGATCGGCAGCAGCGGCGCGTCGACGCCGTCCACGAACGCGAGTCCGACCACGAAGACGCCGACGCCCGCCACGGCCGAGAGGCCCGCTTCGAGCAGCACCGACGCGAGGATCAGGGGCGTGTCGCGAACGCCGAGCCGGCGCAGCGCGACGACGCGGGCCGCCGGCGTCCACACCCCGCCCGGGACGTACTTCGCCAGCATCGAGAGCATCTCGGCTTGGAGGGCGACGCGGTAGGGAATCCTGATTCCATAGGCGGCGAGGATCCGCATCCAGCCGAGGATGAAGACGAGGTAGTAGGCGGCGAGAACCGCGAGTGCGAGCGCGAGATCGACGAGGTCGGCGTGACGCAGGCGAGGCGCAGCGTCCGCCCAGACATCTCGTAGCGCCCAGCCGAGCGCGCCGAGGAAGACGGCGAGCGCGGTCAGCTCGAGCGCGACCACGAGCCGCTTGTTCGCGGCGAGCGGGGCGATCCACCTTCGGAAACGAGGCACCACGCTCAAGCGTACTCACGAGCGCGCAGCCGGTAGACGCCGCCGCGGGGCAGCTCGGCCGCAGGCGTCTCGGTCACCCGCCAGCGCGCGCAGGCCCCGTCGAGGAATGCACGCAACGCCGGCCGCCCCGGATCGGCGAGGAGCGCCTCCTCGCAAAGCCGCGGCAGGAGCGCGAGCAGCGGCTCGACGTTGCGCCGCTCGTAGAGCACGTCGGCGGCGAGTACGAGCTGCCACGGCCCGCGCACGACCAGCTCGTCGGCGTTCGTCCAGGCAGCGAGAGCCGTCTGCAGCTCGGCGCCGTTCCGCTCTGCGTTTCGCCGCGCGAACGCGAGCGCATCCGGCGACCAATCGGTCGCGAGCACCCGCGCGCCGCCGAGCGCTGCCGCGATCGAGGGCAACGCGAGCCCGCAGCCGACCTCGAGGACGGTCGTCCCGCGCAACGGTCGACCGGCGACGACCTGCGCGAGGGCCACCCCGCTCGGCCAGAGCTCGGCCCAGTAGGGCAGGAACTCCTCGCGCTCGAACGCCTCCTCGTCGATCAGCTCGACGGGATCGGGCGGGTGCACGATCGACAGCGTCCGCCCGGCGAGCTCCACTGTCGATTCGACCACCTCCACATGGGTAGTCTCGCGGGATGCGCTACCGCCGCCTCGGCTCGAGCGACCTCGAGGTCTCGGAGATTGCGCTCGGCTCCTGGCTGACCTACGGCGACGGCGGCGGCGTCGAGCGCGACCAGGCCGCCGCGTGCATCGAGCGCGCCTTCGAGCTCGGGATCAACTTCATCGACACTGCCAACGTCTACGCGGCCGGTGGCGCAGAGGAGCTCCTCGGCGACCTGCTCGCGAAGCGGCCGCGCGAGTCGTACGTGCTGGCGACGAAGCTCTACTTCCCGATGTCGGACACCGGTCGCGGCCTCTCGCGCGAGCAGGTCTTCAAGCAGCTCGACGCCTCGCTCGCGCGGCTGCGCACCGACTACGTCGACCTCTACCAGTGTCACCGCTACGACCGGGAGACGCCGCTCGAGGAGACGATGGAGGCGCTCAGCGAGGTCGTCCGTCAGGGCAGGGCCCGCTATCTCGGCTTCAGCGAGTGGAGCGCGGAGCAGATCCAGGCGGCGCTCGACCTGCCCGGCGTGGAGCGATTCGTCTCGAGCCAACCGCAGTACTCGCTCCTCTGGCGAGAGCCGGAGCGCGAGGTGATCCCACTCTCCGCGGCGAACGGAATCTCGCAGATCGTCTGGTCGCCGCTTGCGCAGGGCGTCCTGACCGGGAAGTACGAGCCGGGCAGCGCCCCGCCTGCGGATTCGCGGGCCGCCTCCGACCGGATGGGCGGGATGATCGATCGCTTCATGGGAGACGACGTGCTCGAGGCGGTGCAACGGATGCAGCCGGTCGCGGACCGGCTCGGGATCACGCCGGCGCGGCTCGCCCTCGCGTGGGTGCTGCGCGAGCCGAACGTGGCCGCGGCGATCGTCGGCGCCTCCCGGCCCGAGCAGGTGGAGGCGAACGCAGCGGCCTCCGGGATCGAGCTCGACGACGATGCGCTGCGCGAGCTCGACGAGGCGCTCGCGGGCATCGCCAGCTAGGAGGGCTTGGCGGAATGGCGCTCGTCCGGATCGGTGCGATGGGTGCGCTGTGGCAAGGACGCAGGGAGCGTTCATACCTGTAGGTATGGACGCGACTGAGGACGCCGCCACGGCGTGCCCAGCGTGCCGAGACGGGCACAGCCGGTATTTCGCCAAGCCCTCCTACGCGAGCCGCTTCTCGAGATACGCGGCGAGGCGCGTCAGCGGGAACGAGATCAGGAAGAAGAGGACGGCGACGCCGGCGAAGATCTCGAAGGCGTGGATCTCGCCGAGCCCGATCGGTGGAATCGCGGAGAGCCGCTCGTTCTGGCGCTCCCCCGCCTCGAGGATCTCCAGGCCCCCGATCACCTGGGCGAGCGTCGAGTTCTGGATGATGTTCACGAGCAGGCTGACGAACGGCGGCAGGAGGCGGCGGAGCGCCTGCGGCAGGATCACGAACCGGTGCCGGGCGACCCACCCGAAGCCGAGCGCCGACGACGCCTCGTGCTGCTCGTTCGGGATCGACTGCACGGCGCCCCGCGTTGCCTCGGCCACCTGTGCGCTCCCCCAGAGGACGAGCGCGATCGAAGCGGCCGTGAGCGGCCCGAACTCGAGGCTGGGCGCCGCAGACGGAAGCCCGAAGTAGACGATGAAGACGGTGACGAGGATCGGGAGCCCGCGAAAGACCTCGATGTAGAGCCGGATCAGCGCTCGCAGCGGCAGGAGCCGGATCGTCATCAGCGT
>JBPCJB010000229.1:0-2790 GCA_051005735.1 Gaiellaceae bacterium
GAGGCCGACCGCGAGCGCTGCCAGGGCGGCTAGCGGCCGGCGCCGCCGTTCGCCGCTCGGCTTGCCGTGGGCGGCGAGCGCGCCCGCCGCGACGAGCGTCGGCGCCGTGACCGCGAGGAAGCTCCAGCTGTAGTCGACGAGGGCGTGGAGGAGGTAGACGGCCGCGAGGACGGTGAGCGCAGCGGCCGCCGCGCGCTCGTCGCCCGCGGTTCGGCGCAGAGCGCGGACTGCGGCCAGCGCTGTGGCGCCGGCGACCGCGGCGAAGAGCAGGAAGCCGAGAATCCCGGTGCCGGCGAGGAACTGGAGCGGCACGCTGTGCGGCTGCACCGCGGGAACGTAGACGTCCTGGAGCCGGCGATGCGCCACCTCGAAACTGCCGCCGCCGCTGCCCTGGAGCGGGCGCTCGGTGAAGAGCTGCCAGGCCTCGCCCCACCAGCGCCAGCGGTTGTTCAGGCTCGCGTCGCCGAGCCGGCCCGGCGACTGGACGCTCGCGCCGCCGGCCGCCGGATCGGCGACGAGCGCGATCGCCGCGGTGGCGAGAACGATCGCTGAGACGGCGCCGAGCGCAAGCAGCCGGCCAATCTGCCCGCGTGTCTGCGGCGTCAAGCGGAGCGCGGACAGGCGCAGGGCAGAGACGACCGCGGCGACCGCGCCGGCCACAAGGAGGAGCCCGAGCCAGGCGCCGTCGGCGACGCGATCGGCGGAGGCCTGCCCGTCCTCCACGAGCGCCGGTCGGGTGAAGGCCCAGGCGGAGACGACGACCGCAGGAACGAGCGCGGCGAGAGCGAGCAGCGCGAGCTCGACCCGCTTGTCCGAGAGGATCAGCCAGAGCGCGACGGCGACGATCGCGCCGAGCAGGCCGGCGCGCGAGACGGCCAGGAGCGTCGCCACGACCGCGGCATACGCGAGCACGACGCCGGTGAGCCGGGCGCTCCGGCCGGCCGGTCGCGAAGCGAGCCAGAGACCGAGCACGAGCAGAGCGTTCGCCGCGAGCGCGAGGGCGTTCCAGTAGCCGATCGGATCGCGCAGCCGCGCCGCCCGGCCGCCATCCGGGAAGAGCGCCGGCACGACCTTCCCGGCCACCGCCCAGAGCACGGCCGCGCCGAGCGCGCCTGCGAGCGTCAGCGCGACGAGCCGACATGTGCGGAGCCCGAGCGAGGCCCGGTCGACCGAGCCCAGCGCGACGCCGAGCACGGCGAAAGCCGCGTAGACGAGCCCCCGGTTCAGCTCGTCCCAGGAGCGATCGGGGGCGACCGACCAGCCGATCGAGACGCCGCTCCAGGCGGCGAGGCCGACCAGGGCAGCGACGAGCGGCGCCCCGCCGGACGAGAGCTCGATCCGATCCAGAAGCCCAAGCGCGAGCACGGCCGCCGCCGCGAGCATCGCCGCCGCGCCGATCCAGAACGACTCGCCCGCGAAGAGGGCTCCGACGAGAAGCGCAGCCACCACCAGCGCCAAGAGGAAGGCCGACGCGCCCCTCGCAGCCCCGGTCGTGGCCGCGCGTTCCCGGGCTCCGCGCATCGTGGGCCAAGCTAGCATGGCCTCCGGGCAGATCCCCCTTCGCACCTGCCTCGGCTTACAAAGCGTTTACCCCAGGCTCATCCGAAGCTCAAGCCCGTCCGGGAGACTCCGCATACTCGAGTCGGCGCCTGGCCTAGTGAGAGCGGTCGACCACAGAGATCACACGTGACGATCCCCGCGAGAACATCCAGTCCGTACCATCGTGCCCTGCAAACCGGGGCGATCCTTGCGCTCGCGCTCTTGGCGCTCGTCGCGGTAGGCCCGGCTGCGGCAGCCGAGTCGTGCGGGAAGAAGGTCGTGGACGACTGGTATGCCGACGGCCGGGTCGACGGCACCTATCCCCCGCATTGCTACGACGACGCGATCGAGATCCTCCCGCGCGACATCAAGGAGTACTCGAGCGCGCCGGACGACATCGAGCGCGCGCTTCAGAACCGGCTCAACGACAAGCCTGCTCCGCCGGCGACGACCGATCCCTCGCCGAGCGGCGGCGAGACTCCCACGCCGACTCCGCCGGCCACCTCGACGGGCGTCGAGGGCGATGGCGAGAACGGCGACGACGAGCCTCCCGGCCAGTCGCCCCCGCCCGGCGACACCGACGGCCCGGAGGTCGCCCCACCGCTCGACACCGCGGACGCGGACGCGGTCCCGATCCCGCTCCTCGTCCTCGGGGGACTCGCGCTCCTGCTCGTCGCGGCCGGCTCGGCCGGCTATCTGACCCGGCGCCTGCAAGCGCGCCGCCTGCCGCCGCCCGGCGCCTGAGCCTGCTTCGGCGCCCGCCGCAAGCCCGTCTCGATCCGGTATCATACTCCCAACGTTTTTCCGCAATTTGCGGGGATTTTTGAGAGCACAAGCTGGGAGTTCCGTCCGACGCTCTCTCTAACGTCCGCGATCCGCTCGGCAACCCCGGATGTAGCGTCTCCAGGGTCACCGAGACGGATTTTGGATATGTCGTAGGACCGGCTTGGGAGGAAACATGGCGACGGCCAAGGAAGCGCAGGATGCAGCGGTGAGCACGCAGGAGGAGATCCGGAACGTGGTCGTCGCCGAAACGGCGAGCGTCGCGCCGGGGCGGTACTTCACGATCCCCGGACGCGATCCGTTCGACGAGGTCGATTGGGAGTTGCGCGACGCGCTGATCCCGGGTAAGGACGGGCCTGCGTTCGAGCAGCGCAACGTCGAGTTCCCCAAGTTCTGGTCGCAGACGGCGACGAACATCGTCGCGCAGAAGTACTTTCGCGGGCGGCTCAGCTCACCCGAGCGCGAGCG
>JBPCJB010000230.1:0-5942 GCA_051005735.1 Gaiellaceae bacterium
CGGTTCGTGGCGGCGATCAGGATGATGTTGTCCTTCATCTCGAAGCCGTCCATCTCGACGAGGAGCTGGTTCAGCGTCTGCTCGCGCTCGTCGTGGCCGCCGCCGAGGCCGGCGCCGCGGTGGCGGCCGACGGCGTCGATCTCGTCCATGAAGATGATGCACGGGCTCGACTGCTTTGCCTACTCGCAGAGGTCGCGGACGCGCGAGGCGCCGACGCCGACGAACATCTCGACGAAGTCCGAGCCGGAGATCGAGAAGAACGGCACGCCCGCCTCGCCGGCGACCGCGCGCGCGAGCAGCGTCTTACCGGTACCGGGGGGCCCGTAGAGCAGCACGCCCTTGGGAATCCGAGCCCCGAGCGCCTGGAACTTCTTCGGGTTCTCGAGGAACTCCTTGATCTCGTGCAGCTCCTCGACGGCCTCGTCCACCCCGGCGACGTCCTTGAAGCCGATCTTGGGTGAGTCCGGAGTCATCCGCTTGGCGCGGCTCTTGCCGAAGCTCATCACCTTGGAGCCGCCGCCCTGGACCTGATTCATCAGGAAGATCCAGAAGCCGATCAGGAGCACGAACGGGAGGATCGAGGTGAGGATCGAGACCCAGGTCGAGCCGCCCTTGCCCTTGGAGTCGTAGGTGATCCCCTCCTTCTTCAGGAGGTTCTCGACCTGGAGCGCCGACTCGTTGCTCGGATAGTTGACCTTGATCTTCTCGCCGCCGACGAGCGTTGCATTGAGCTGCTGCCGGTTCGGCGTGAACAGCACCTCCTGCACGTTCCCGTTGTCGATCTGGGCGATCAGCTGCGAGTAGGTGACCTTCTTCTCGCCGTCGCGCTTCGGGATCAGCGTCTGGCTCGCGAGCCACACGAGCAGGACGATGACGATCAGGGGGAAGAGCGCGCTGCGGAAGAATCGATTCACAAGGGGTCTGCGCGGAGGGTAGCAGCCTGAATCCCGACAACTACCCCCATTTGGGGCGGGATCTGCGCCGTCATCAACCCTTAATGAGGCGGAATCAGATCGGGGTGCAGCACCGCCACGTAGGGGAGGTTGCGATACCGCTCGTCGAAGTCGAGCCCGTAGCCGATCACGAACCGGTTCGGGATCTCGAAGCCCACGTAGGCGACCGGAACCTCCACCTCGCGTCGCTCCGGCTTCGTCAGGAGCGCGCAGATCTCGACCGTGGCCGGCTTCCGTGCTCTCAGACTGCGCATCAGGTAGGAGAGGGTGAGGCCCGAGTCGATGATGTCCTCCACGACCAGCACGTGTCTGTCGGAGATGTTGATGTCGAGATCCTTGAGGATCCGGACGACGCCGGACGAATCGGTGCCTGCGCCGTAGCTCGAGATCGCCATGAAGTCGATCTCGCACGGCACGGTCAGCTCCCGCATCAGGTCGGCCATGAAGAAGACCGCGCCCTTCAGCACTCCGACGAGCAGCAGGTCGCGGCCCGTGTAGTCGCGGGAGATCTCGACGCCGAGCTCGGCGATGCGCGCCTGCAGCTCCGGCTCGCCGATCAGGATCTCGCCGACGCCCTCTTCCATGGCTACGCGCGCTTCCACGTGACCACTCCCTCCCAACCAGGCGCCTCCGCGAGACCCGGCACCGCGACGACCTCCTCGCCGCTGACGACGAGCGGCCAGCCGTCGCGCTCCGCCTTCGGCACCTTCGCGTCCACGAGCAGATCCTGCACCTTCTTGCGGCGGCCTGCGAGCCGGTCTCCCGGTCGGCGGCCGCGCACCTCCAGCCCTGCCGCTGCCGACTCGAGCGTCCAGGGCCCCCAAACGACTGCTCCCTCGAGGCGGAGCGAGCCGTACTCCCGCGCCGCGCGGAGTCCGTTGCCGAGGTCGGCGGACTTGGTGCCGGCGTGGCTCGAGAGCAGCTCCACGAGGGTTCGCTCGAGGGTTCGCGGCAGGCGCGGAGCCTCCTCGGCGAGCGCGAGCAGGTTTGCTCGGGCTCGACCGTCGAGACGGTCGAGGAGCGGCAGGAGCTCGGCTCGGATCAAGCCGCGCTTCGTCCCGGCGTTGGACGAGTCGACGCGGAACGGGAGCCCGCGCTCGCGGCAGTACGCCTCCGTCTCCTCGCGCCAGATCCCGAGCAGCGGCCGCACGACGCCGTCCTCGCGCCTCGGCTTGATCCCGCCCGCGCGTGCGCTCGAGACGAGCCGGTAGAGGACGGTCTCGACCTGGTCGGAGGCAGTGTGGCCGGTCGCACGAAGGCCACGACCTTCCGTAGCCGAGTAGCGAAAGCTCCGCCACGCCGCCTCGGAGGTGCCTAGCAGCAGACTGTCACTAGGCTCGATCACGTCGGCGCCGAGCGTCTCGCGACAGAAGCACGCGTCCTCGTCCGACTCGACGCCGCGAAGGCCGTGGTTCACATGCACCGCCGAGACGCGATAGCCGAGCGCGCCCAGCGCATGCCAGAGGCACGTCGAATCGGCGCCGCCCGAGACCAGGCAGCTGACCTCGCCGCCGGGCGGGATCAGGTCGCGCTGCCGGATGGAGGCTTCGATGCGCCCGAGCATGGGCTTCATTGTCGCGTACGCCGCGGGGGCGCGGCGGCTCAGAACACCGGTGTCGCCGTCCAGGCTTCGAGCAGCGCGATCGCACGCTCGAGCTCGGCGCGGTCGAGCCGGAACGGCTCGGCGGCAGGAACGTGCTCGAGGATCCGGACGGGCGGGCTGCCCGCGACGGCGAGCAGGAGGTAGCGCACCTGGGCCCCGTGTGCCACGAGCGCGATCCGCTCTTCCGGGCGGGCGAGCAGCAGGCGAAAGCCGCGCACGTACCGCGTAGCCGCCTCGACCCTGCTCTCGCCGCCGCCGGGGCAGGCGTCCTCAGGCCCCGAAGAGCCGGCCCAGTCGGCGTAGCCCTCGCTCCAGCGAGTGCCTTCCCAGCGGCCGAAGCGGATCTCGTCGAGCTCCGGAACCTCGAGCAGCGGCGTCTCCGGCCAGGCGAGCTCGGCGGTGCGACGCGTCCTCGCGAAGCTCGTATGGGCGGCGATCTCGACGGGTCCGACCGCGGCGCCGAGCGCGCGCGACTGCTCCTCGCCGCGCGCGGTCAGCTCGGCGCTCACCGCGGGATCGCCGTTGAGCACGTTCTCGAGGTTCAGCTCGCTCTCGCCGTGGCGCGCGACGATCAGCGTCTCCATCACAACAGCCTAAGCGTCCGGGGCGGTGCCGCATCCTGTTTCGGCCGGAGGCCGGCTTGGCCGGCTGGGAGGCCCGACCGCGTTCGCTCGCCGTAACGAAGAAGGAGGGGGCTCGTGGGGGAACCCAGAGTTCCCCCACGATTAGAGGAGGATGCTCCGGTAGTCCAGCGCGTGCGTCATCCCGACCTTCTCGTAGAGGCCGATCGCCGCCTCGTTGTCGGTGCGCACGAAGAGGCAGACGCGCGGCACGCGCTCGAGCAGCAGGCGGAGGAGATCGCGCAATCCCGCCGCAGCGTGTCCTTCGCCTCGCGCCTCCGGATCCGTCCACACCTGCTGGAGCTGAATCGCGGACGGCGTCCAGGCCGACGCTTCGGCCTTGAAGAGAATGACGCCGTCCGCTGCCCAGATCCACGAGCGGCCCTCCTCGATCTGGGCGCGCGTCCGCCAGCGGAACCCGTCGGAGTCGCGCCGGAGCGGGTCGACACCCAGCTCGAGCTCGTGGGCGGCGGCGCACGCCGGTACGAGTAGAGGCAGATCGTCGAGGGTGGCCGCCCGCAGCGCCGTTTCGCCCGGCTCGAGCGGCTCCGAGCTGACGTAGACGGGCTGCCCCGGCCGGTCCTCACGGGGCGGATCGACCCGCCCCATCAGGCTCTCCCAGAGTTCGCCGACAGCGCTCTGCTCGCCGATCAGCATTCGCGCCCCGACCCGCGCGGCCGCATCGGCGAAGGCCCCGCACCCGCGTCCCGAGGGCACCACGTTCGTGCCGGTGTGGCAGAGCGCGACGAGTCGCCCGTCCTCCTCGAGCCCGGCGAAGCGCCCGAGGCCCCTCCGGGCCACATCCTCGAGGAACACGCGCTCGACAGGATCCTCGGCGCAGTAGGCGAGGATCTGGGCCTGCTCCGGCTCGACGAGGTGGGGCATCGACCTGATCCTGCCGCAAGCCCGGGTCCGGACGTTGGTTTCGGGGGCAGCTGGGCTGGGGATGTCCAAGTTGCGGCCATGTTCGACTCCACTTCTGCCGCAAAGGGGGAACACCAGATGCAGCAAGACAAGTTGCGGCAAGACGTCCTGGAGCACCCGGACACTCGCTCGGCCTTCCTGCGCAAGCTCGGCGTCGGGGGGGCGACCCTCGTCGGCGGCGGCGTCCTGCTCGGAGGCACGGCGGGCGTCGCTCGGGCCGGTCACACCGACTCGATTCCGGACGTCGACGTGCTCAACTACGCGCTGACGCTCGAGTATCTCGAGGCAGCGTTCTATACCCAGGCTCTCGGCGGCGCCGGCACCACTGGGGTGCCCTCGGCCCGCGCGAGGTTCAACCGTGGCGCGATCACCGGCAACAAGACGATCAGGGGCTTCGGTGGCCGGGTCAGGAGCACCGCCTACGGCTACCTGCTGGCGATCCGGGACCACGAGGTCACACACGTGAACTTCCTGCGGACCGCCCTCGGGGCTGCCGCGATCCCACCGGCGACGTTCAACTTCACAGCCGCGCTCAGCAGCGTCGACACGTTCCTCGCAACGGCGCGGGTGCTGGAGAACACGGGCGTGATGGCCTACGACGGCGCGATCCGCTACGTCGACAACGGCGACTTCCTGCAGGCGGGAGCGCAGATCGCGACGGTCGAGGCGCGCCATGCGGCGTATCTCAACCTGATCACTCGCATGTCGCCCTTCCCGAGCGCGTTCGACGTCGGCAAGAAGCCGTCGGAGATCCTCGCCGCGGCGAGGCCGTTCCTCGCAACGGTTCCGCCCGAGGTCACTGCGCTCTTCGGTCGCCTGCCGTAGTGCTGTAAGGACACGAGCAACTCGTTCGACCGGAGGGGGCTGCGACCGCAGCCCCCTCCCCGTCTCTCGGCCTCGGTATAGATTCTCGCGATGCCGATTCACGTGAGAGCCGAGCCCGGCGACTACGCCGAAGCGTGCCTCCTTCCCGGCGACCCGCTCCGGGCCAAGTACATCGCCGAAACCTACCTCGACGACGTCCAGCAGCGAAACGCCGAGCGAGGGCTGCTCGGCTACACCGGCACCTACGAGGGAAAGCCCGTCTCCGTCCAGGGGACCGGGATGGGCTGTCCCGGCGCGACGATCGTCTTCGAGGAGCTCGTCCAGCTCGGGGTCAAGAAGCTCCTCCGCGTCGGCACCTGCGGCGGGCTCCAGCCAAAGCACGCGCTCGGCGACCTGATCGTCGCGATCTCCGCGGTTCCGGCCGACTCGACGGCGATGCACCTCGTCGCGAACGAGCCGCACTGTCCGACGGCGAGCTGGGAGCTGATCCACGGCGCCGTCCACGTGGCCAAGCAGCTCGGCCAGTCGATGCACGTCGGCCCGATCGTCTCGAGCGACCTCTTCTACAACCCGGACGAAGGCCAGTACGAGCGCTGGTCGAAGCGCGGCGTGCTCGCGGTCGAGATGGAGGCAGCGGCGCTCTTCACCGTCGGCGCCCTTCGCGGCGTCCAGGCGGGCTGCCTGCTCGTCGTCTCGGATATCGTCGTCGAGGGCGAGTTCAAGCGGATCTCCGACGAGGAGATGCAGGCCGCGGTCGACCGGATGACGCGCGTCGCGCTCGCGACAGCCACTCATTAGCGACACCGTCTTCCTGGTCAACCCGGCGTCGGCGAACGGCGCTGCCCAGCCGGCGCAAGTGGAGCAGCCGCGGCAGCGGCTGCTCAGCGCGCAAAGACCCCTGAAGGGGCCGCCCGCGGCCCAAAAACTCCCCACCCTAGTTCGCGCAAAATGAGCAACCGCAGAAGCGGGTGATCATCGCACCAAGACACATGAAGGGGGCGCCCGCGGCCCAAAAAC
>JBPCJB010000231.1:0-14472 GCA_051005735.1 Gaiellaceae bacterium
CGACGAGCGTCACGCCCGGCTCGACCTTGCCCTCGGTCGCGGCCATCGCCCCGTCGGCGATCGAGCAGGCGTGGGTCATCAGCTCGAGCTCGCGGTCGCTCTTGATCCGGCGCAGGACGTTCACGAGCGGCGAGCCGTTGACGAGCTCGGCGTCCGGCGCCGCCTTGCCGAGCTCGATCACCGCCTCGCCCCAGGTGCGGGCGCCCACGGCGATCCGCTTCAGGCTCCCGAGCGACGAGACCGCCTTGCCGAAGAGGGCAGCGCCGTCGTCCTTCTCGTTCACGGTCACGACCTCGCCGATCTCCCGCCCCCAGAGGTGGAAGGCGACGTACATCCGCGGCAGCACGTAGACCGGCTCGCGGTCGGGCGCGATCAGGGCGCCGGTGACCCAGCCGTGGGCGTAGTGGACGTTCCCGAAGCTCGGGATGTCGCGTTCGAGCCCGGTCAGGTACTCGAGGTCGGAGGAGGGCGGGACGAAGAGCGCGTCGATCCCCTGCTCGCGCAGCTTCTCCCCGAGGCGGGCGCGGCGCTCGCCGTACTCCTGCTCCGAGATTCCCTTCACGTCGGCGGAGCGAGACGCGGTCGAGTTCGGTTCGGTCGAGGTCATGTGACTCCTTCGTGCTCGTGGGTTTGCGTGGTGAGGGGGTCGCGAAGGAAGCAGGCGGCCGCGCGGCCGGGCCCGAGCTCGTAGAGCTGCGGCTCCTCGGCGGGGCAGCGCGCGAACGCGTGGGGGCAGCGCGGGTGGAAGCGGCAGCCGCTTGGCGGGCTCGCCGGATCGGGCACCTCGCCCGGCAGCGCCTCCGGCAGCGTGCCCGAGCCGTCGGCGGCCGGAATCGCCGCGATCAAGGCCCCGGTGTAGGGATGCTGCGGGGAGGACCAGACCTCGCGGGTCGGCCCTTCCTCGACGATCGTGCCGAGGTACATCACCGAGACCTCATCCGCGACGTGCCGCACGATCGCGAGGTCGTGCGAGATCAGGAGCAGCGCGAGCCCGAGGTCGCGGGTGAGGCCGACGAGGAGGTTCGCCACCTGGGCCTGCGCCGAGGCGTCTAGCGAGGAGAGCGGCTCGTCGAGCACGATCACGGAAGGATCCGCCGCGAGCGCGCGGGCGATCGCGATCCGCTGGCGCTGGCCGCCGCTGAACTGATGGGGGAAGCGACCGGCCGCGCCCGCGGAGAGACCGACCTGATCGAGCAGCCCTCCGACTCGCGTGCGCCGGTTGTCGCGGTCGCCCTCGCCCCGCAGCCGCAGCCCGTCCGCGATCTGCGAGCCGACCGTGCGTCGCGGGTTCAGCGACGAATACGGGTTCTGGAAGACCATCTGGAGCCGCGTCTCGTGGCGTGGCCGGGCGCCGCGCCGGAGGGGCGAGAGCGGCTTTCCATCGAAGACGATCTCGCCGGCCGCCGGCTCGACGAGCCCGACGATTGCGCGAGCGAGCGACGACTTGCCGCAGCCCGACTCGCCGACGAGACCGGTGATCCGCGCTCGCTCGAGCGCGAGGCTCGCGCCGACGACGGCATGCACCTCCACTCCCTGGCGTCGGTAGACGACGTCGAGCTCTCGGACCTCGACGAGACTCATGAAGGAGCTGCGAACGGGTCGACGTGGCAGGCAAGGAGGCGCGCGGCGCCAACGGTGACGAGCGGCGGCGCTTGCACGCGCGACGCGTCGGTCGCGTAGGCGCAGCGGGGATGGAAGGCGCAGCCGGCCGGCCGGCTGCGCGGGCTCGGAGGGAGGCCCGGAATCGCCAGCAGCTCGGCGCGACCGTCGTCTTCCGGATGGGGCAGCGCGTCCAGGAGCGCCCGCGTGTACGGGTGCCGCGGCGTCGAGAGCAGCTCCTTCGTCGGCCCCGACTCGACGATCCGGCCCGCGTAGAAGATCGAGACGTGGTCGGCGATCGAGCTCAGCACGCCGAGGTCGTGGGTGATCAGGATCACCGAGAGCCCGCTCTCGCGGCGCAGGCGGTCGAGCAGCCGGAGGATGCCCGCCTGCACGGTCACGTCGAGCGCGGTCGTGGGCTCGTCGGCGATCAGGAGCTTCGGTCGTGTCGCTAGCGCTCCCGCGATCGCGACGCGCTGGCGCATGCCCCCCGAGAACTGGTGCGGGAACGCGTGCAGCGCTCGCTCGGGATCGGGGATCCGCACCTCGGCGAGGAGCTCGGCCGCCCGCGCGAGCGCGGCGCGCCTCGACGCGCCCCCATGGATGCGGACATGTTCCGAGAGCTGGCGGCCGATCGTCATCATCGGATGGAGCGAGGTGAGCGGATCCTGGAAGACCATCGCCAGCTCGCGCCCGCGCACGCGCCGGAGCGCCCGGCCCGAGAGGCGGAGGAGGTCGCGGCCGCCGTAGAGCGCTCGCCCGCTCGTGCTCGCCCCGCGGGGCAGGAGCTGCAGCAGCGCGAGCGCCGAGATCGTCTTGCCGCTGCCGCTCTCGCCGGCCACGCCGAACACCTGGCCCTCCTCGACCGCGTAGTCGACGCCGTCCACGATCGTGACCTCGCCCCCTTCCGCGCGGATCCTCACCTTCAGCCCCTCCACCGCGAGGAGGCTCATTCGTCCTCGCTCCCGGCGCGCCAGGACGACTGCGGGTCGAGGACGTCGCGGAGGCTGTCTCCCAGGAAGTTGAACGCCAGGACGACGGTGAAGATCGCCAGGCCGGGGAAGGTGCCGATCCACCAGAACTGGAAGTACTGGATCCCCTCCGCGACGCCGGCGCCCCACTCCGGCTGCGGCGGTTGAGCGCCGAGGCCGAGGAACGAGAGGCCCGAGAGGAGGAGCACGGCGTTTCCGAGATCGAGGGTCGCGAGCACGAGCACGGGGCCGGCCACGTTCGGGAGCACGTCGCGGACGAGAGCCCGTCGCGCGGAGGCGCCGAGGAGCCGGGTCGCGGTCACGTACTCGGTCTGGCCGATCGAGAGCACGAGGCCGCGGACAACACGTGCGTACGAGGGCCAGCTCACGACCACGAGCGCGAGGACCGCGTTCCGGATGCTCGGACCGAGCACCGCGGTCACGACCATGGCGAGGATGATCGCCGGAAACGCGAAGACGAGGTCTGCCGAGCGCATGACGATGCTGTCGACGATGCCGCCGAAGTAGCCGGCGACGGCGCCGAGGGTCGCCCCGACGAGCAGCGCCAGCCCGACGAGGAGGAGCGCGAGCGGGATCGAGATCCGGGCCCCGTAGAGGACGCGGGAGAGCACGTCGCGTCCGAGCTCGTCGGTCCCGAAGAGATAGTCGCCGCCAGGCGGGAGGAGCGGCGTCGCGTTCTGCTCGAGCGGATCGTAGGGCGCGAGCAGCGGGGCGAGGATCGCGACGAGGATCCAGGCCGCCGCGAGCGAGAGGCCGATCACCGCGAGCGGCTGGCGCCAGGCCGCCGCCACCCGAGGACGGCGGAGCCGGAAGCGTGGGACGGGAGTCGCGCCGGGAACGCTCACGAGACGCGGATCCTCGGGTCGATCACGCCGTAGAGCACGTCGACCGCGAAGTTGACGACGATGTAGACGACGGCGACGAAGAGGCTGACGCCCATGATCGCCGGCAGGTCGAGCGTGGTCGCGCTGCGGTAGGCGTACTGGCCGATTCCCGGCCAGGCGAAGATGCTCTCGACGAGCACCGCTCCGGTCATCACATTGGCAAAGGCGAGCCCGATCACCGTGAGCACCGACGGCAGCGCCGCGCGAAGGACGTGGCGGAGCACGACGCGACGCTCGGGGATCCCCTTGGCGCGCGCGGCCCTGATGTAGTCGTTGTTCACGACCTCGAGCACCGCGGCGCGCGTGTAGCGAGTGAGCAGCCCGATGTTGTAGAGCGCGAGCACGAGCGCGGGGAGGACGAGGTGGCGGGCGGCGTCGCCGGCGGTCGCCCACTCGCCCTGAAGGAGCGCGTCGATCGTGAAGAAGCCGGTTCGGTGTTCAGGCTCGCTGAACTGCGGATCGAGCCGGCCGGTGCCGGGGAGCCAGTTGAGCCGGAAGAAGAAGACGTAGAGGGCGACGAGCGCGAGCCAGAAGGTCGGCATCGAGACACCGGTGAGCGAGACGACGCGGAGGACGTGGTCGGTCAGGCGGTTCTGCCGGATCGCCGCGAGGATGCCGAGCCCCACCCCGACGACGACGGCGATCAAGATCGAGAGGAGCGCGAGCTCGGCGGTCGCCGGAATGAACGTGCCGAGCTCCTCGGTAACCGGGAGCCGGGCCTGCTGCGACTCGCCGAGGTCCCCGTGGACGAGGCGCCACACGTAGATCCCGTACTGCTCCGGCAGCGACTTGTCGAGGCCGTACCGCTCGCGGAACGACGCGACGGCGGCAGGATCCTCGATCGCCCGCTGACCCAGGTTCGCAGCCGCGGGATCGCCGGGGACGAGGTTCGTGAGCAGGAACGCGACGAGGGTGATCCCGAGCCCGAGCAAGAGAAGCGCGACGAAGCGCCGCGCCAGGAAGCGCAGGAAGGGCCGGGGCGGCCGCGTGCGCGACCGCCCCGGGATCAGTGCTCCCAGAGACCTACCTCGAGCCAATCGTGGCCAGGTCGATCTGGAAGGTGGCGTTGTAGACGACGCCCGTCAGGTTCTTCGACGCGGCGACGACCTGGCCCGGCTGGAAGAGCGGGAAGAACGGCCCCCGCTGGTTCAGTTGGACCTGGAGCTGCTGGAAGAGCTGGCCGCGAACCCTCGGGTTCGAGGTCGAGCCCGCCCGCCGACCGAGCGCCTCGAGCCTCGGATCCGAGCCTGCCGCCCAGCCGGCGCGGAGACCGACGAGCTGGCCCGGCAGGAAGACGAGGTAGTCGTTCGGATCCGGATAGTCCGGGCCCCAGAGCCAGAGCCCGAGCTGCTCCGTCCCCGCCCGGTAGTTCGCGAGCGAGGTGGCGATCGGCTTCCCGGTGAGGTTGACCTTGATCCCGATCTTCGCCAGGTCGGCCTGGATCTTCTGCGCGATCACGCCGAAGGAGAGGCCGCTCGAGGTGAAGTCGCTCGGAAACTCGAGTTCGATCTCCGGGTTCGTGAGGCCGGACGCTGCGAGCTCGGCCTTCGCCCTCGTCGTGTTCTGCTTGATCGCGGCCGCGTCGGCGAGCGCTCCGAGGAACTGCGACGGCACGACGCCCGCCGCCCGGCCGGAGCCGCGACCGGCGAGCCGGACGAGCCCGGCGTAGTCGAGCTGGTAGCGGATCGCGTTCTGGAACCGCTTGTTGGACGTGATCGACGAGATCTTCGAGTTGGAGTTCGCGAACAGGAACCAGATGTTCGGGCCGGAGATGGCCTGGACGTTGACGTTCCGGCTCCCGAAGAGCGGCCGGGCCTGGTCGGGCGACAGGTCGAGCGAGATCTCGTTCGTGCCTCGCTGGACGCTCAGGAGCTGCGCCGGCGCGAGGACGTTCCGGATCACGACGTTCGCGAACTTCGCCTTCCGGCGACCCGTGTAGCGCGGGTTCGCCGTCAGCTCGACGCGCGAGGTCGTGTTGAACGACCTGAGGAGATACGGCCCTGAGCCGGCCGACGTCCGGTTCAGGAACGATTCGGCCTTGTCGGTCTTGTCGGCGCCGACCGCGTCGGTGCCGCCATTCGCCCTGACGACCCTCGAGTTGACGATCCCGAGCGAGCCGTTCGCGACGATCGCGGGAAGTGCCGGATTCGACGTTCTCGAGCGGAGGATCACCGTGTACGGGCCTCCCGCGGAGACCGTGACGCCGGCGAGGAGGAAGGACGGGTTGCCCTTCAGGTTGATCAGGCGTCGGAGCGAGAAGACGACGTCTCTGGACGTCAGCGGAGTGCCGTCGGAGAAGCGGACGTTCCGGCGCAGGGTGAAGGTGTAGGTCTTGGCGCCGTTCGAGGCCCTGTAGCCGGTCGCGAGCGACGGCCGCGGGGTCGTGACGTCCGAGCCCCGGAACTCGAGCAGGGTGTCGTAGAGGACATGGGCGACGATCCCGCCCGTGACCTCGAACTGCCGTTGCGGGTCGGCCGTCTTCAGGTCGAACGATTTGTCGATCACGAGCGTGCCGGTCGCGGCCTGATCGTTCGAGGTCGAGCTGGCGGCCGCGGCTGCGACCGCGATCGCGGCGACGAGGGCTGCTGCGACCAGCAGGGCCCTGCGCGGCGTGGAACGGCTGAGCATGGTGTTCCTCCTATCGTTTTGCGGGACTGGTGAGACGTGTCATGCGGCGGCCGTCGCCTCGAAGAGGCCGCTTTCCCGGCGGGCGCGCTCGAGCGCGATCAGCGCCTCATCGCGCCAGGAGACGCGCTCCTCCCAGAGCTCCGGCGGGAGGCGCTCGTGCAGCTCGCCGGCGACGCGGGCGACGAGCTCCGGCGTCCAGGGGTCGTGCTGGCCGCGCTCGGCGCCCATCCGGGCGTAGGCCGGGCCGAGCTTCTCCGCATGCGCCGCGATCCCGCCGCGGGTGTTCAGCTCGGCGGTCTCGAACGGGCCGATCGCCGCCCAGCGTCGGCCGAGCCCGTCCCGGACGACGCGGTCGACGTCGTCCACCGAGGCGATCCCGTCGCGGACGAGGCAGTACGCCTCCCGCAGGAGGGCGCCCTGAAGCCGATTGAAGACGAACCCCTCGAGCTCGCGCCGAACGAGCACCGGCGACATCCCGACCGCCGCGAAGAGCGTCCTCGCCCGCTCGACTGTCTCGGCGGCGGTGAAGGGTGCCGGCACGAGCTCCACGACCGGAAGCAGGTACGGCGGATTGCCCGGATGCGCGACGAGGCAGCGCTGCCGGCCGGGTAGCTCCGAGGCGAACGCGCTCGCGACGAGCGCCGACGACGAGCTGGCGAGCGGGACGTCGGGGGCGACGAGCGCGTCCAGGCGGCGAAAGAGGTCCCGCTTCAGCTCGAGCGACTCGGGGGCGCACTCCTGGACGTGCGTGGCGGCGGCCACAGCTTCCTCGATCGAATCGACTATGCGGATCCGCCCCGCGACGACGGCGGGATCCTCGTCGAGAACGCCGCCGAGCGCGAGCCGGCGGAGGCGCCGCTCGAGGTCGGCGGGCACGTCCACCCGCCGCTCGGTGTCCGGCTCGTAGAGCGCAGTCTCGACTCCGGCGCGGCCAAAGACGACGGCCCAGCCGACTCCGATCGAGCCGCCGCCGACGATCGCGATCCGTTGCTCGCTCATCTCGCTAGGCGCGCGCAGCCGCCTGCGCATCGCGGTCGATGGCCTTCGCGGTCTCGAGCAGCCTCGGCAGCAGCTCCTCGCGCACCTTCTCGAGGCTCCAACGGCTCGCGTGCACCGAGACGTTCATCGCAGCGGCCACCCGTCCGGTCGAGTCGTGGATCGGCGCGGCGAGCGAGCGCAGCCCCTCCTCGAGCTCCTGGTCGACCATCGCCCAGCCTTGTCGGCGAACCCACTCGACCTCCGCCAGGAGCTGCTCCGGGCTTCCGATCGTGCGCGAAGTCATCGGCGTCAGGTCGGCGCTCGCGAGGTAGCCGGCGAGCCACTCCTCGGTCTGCCCCGCCAGGAGCACCCGTCCCATCGAGGTCGCGAAGGCGGGAAAGCGGGTGCCGACGCTGATCGAGACGGACATGATCCGCTTCGCGGGCACGCGGGCCACGTAGACGATCTGATCCTCGTCGAGGACGCACAGCGACGACGATTCCCGGATCGCCGCGACGAAGTCGCGCATGTACGGCAGGGCGATGTCCGGCAAGGTCAGGCTGGAGAGGTAGGCGTGGCCGAGCTCGAGCACGCGCGGAGTGAGAGCGAAGCGGCGATCCTCGACCCGCATGTAGCCGAGCTCGACGAGCGTGAGCAGGAATCGTCGTGCGGCCGCCCTCGCGAGGCCGGTCGCCCGTGCGACCTCGCTCAGCGTCAGTGCCGGGCTCTCCGCATCGAAGGCGCGGATCACGGCGAGCCCGCGCTGGAGCGACTGGACGAAGTCCGTCTCCCGCATCTCGGAGGATCCTGGGACGGGCTCGGCCACCGGGGTCGGCGTGCGCTCGGCGCTCGTCACGAGATGCCCGCCGGCGACCGGCCGGCCTTCGTATGCTCGAGCTCGCGCAGCGTCGAGAGCTCGAGCTCTGTCGGCGGCGGCGTCGTCTCCAGCTCGGCCGAGGCGACGAGCTTCCATCCGGTCGCGGCCCGCGCCTCCTCGAGGCCGACGCCGGGGTGGAGGTGGGTGAGGACGAGCTCGCGGCTCTCCGGAGCGGGCTGGAGCAGGCCGACGTCCGTGATCACCATCGTGGGGCCGGCGCCGAGGAAGCCGTGCCGCTCGCGATCGCCGTCGCCGCTCCCATAGCCAACGGACGTGACGAAGTCGACCCGCTCGACGAAGGTGCGCGGGCTCTGGCGCATGATGATCAGCACCTCGCGGCACGACGCAGCGATCTCAGGAGCTCCTCCCGCGCCGGGAAGCCGGACGCGCGGGGAGTCGTAGGAGTCGCCGATCACGGTCGTGTTGATGTTGCCGAAGCGATCGAGCTGCGCCCCGGCGAGGAAGCCGACGTCGATCCGGCCGGGTTGCAGCCAGTAGTTGAACGTCTCGACCACGCCGACGACCGCGTCGGCGGTCTCGGCCAGGATCCCGTCTCCGATCGAGAGGGGCAGGAACTCCGGCTTCGCGCCGAGGGTCCCCGATTCGTAGACGAGGACGAGCTCCGGGGCATGGAGCCGCGCAGCGAGGTTTGCCGCCGTGCTGGGCAGGCCGATCCCGACGAAGCAGACGGCGCCGTTGCGCAGGGCTCGTGCGGCCGCGACGGTCATCATCTCCTCCGCCGTCCAGGCGTTCTCAGGCTGCGAGGACATTCGCCTCCATCCACTCCTGGAAGGTCGTCCGGTCTCGGCTGATCGCGTCCCAGCCCAGGTAGAACTCGTTGTCGCGCTCGGTGTAGCCGTGCGCGTAGGACGGGTGGGCGCCATTTGGGACGACGGAGACGTAGTCGATCGCCCACGCGGGCAGGACGACGGCGCCCGGCCGCGGCTCGAGCCGCTCGACCAGCTCCTCGACGGTGACGAGCGCACGCCGGGCGGCGAGCACGGCCTCCTTCTGCACGCCGCAGATTCCCCAGAGCTGGACGTTGCCGCTCGTGTCCGCCTGCTGGGCGTGGATCACCGCGACGTCCGGAGTGAGAGCGCTCACGGCGGCCAGGCTCTCGCCCGTGAACGGGCAGACGATCGAGCGGATCGAGTCCGTCTCGCCGACCAGATCGCTCCCCGCGTAGCCGCGGAGGACGGCGAACGGGAGGCCCGAGGCGCCGGCCGCGTAGCGGTTGGCCATCCCCGCGTGGCTGTGCTCCTCGAGCTCGAGGGACTCTGGCCAGCCGTGCTCGACGGCGTCGCGGAAGCGGTGCAGGCTGCCGACTCCAGGATTGCCGCCCCACGAGAAGACGAGTCGGCGGGCGCAGCCCATCCCAATCAGCTGGTCGTAGATCACGTCGGGTGTCATCCGGACGAGGCTGAGCCGACGCCGCCCCTGGCGGATGATCTCGTGCCCCGCCGCGAAGGGGATAAGGTGGGTGAAGCCCTCGAGCGCAATCGTGTCGCCGTCCCGCACGAGCGCTGCGATCGCCGCGTCGAGAGAGGCGATCTCGGCCCTACGGCGAGCGGGTGGAAGAGTGTTCGGGTCGCGCACCACTGTGCTCAGAACGAACACCCTAGTCCGTTGCTCGCCGTCGGTCAATGCGCTCGGGTCGGCGGTGCGCTCGGCTTGACGCTCTCCGACCGCTGTGGTTGAGTCGCGCGCCATGCGCATCGGCGCCCTCGTCCCGAACAGCGGTCGACTGCCGCTCGAGCGCGGCATCCCGGCGCTCGCGCGCGCGGCCGAGACGGCCGGCTACGAGTCGCTCTGGGTCAGCGACCACATCGTCCTCCCGAAGCGGATCGAGTCTCGCTACCCGTTCGCCGCGGACGGCAAGGCGACGTGGCCGACGGACACGCCGTACGTGGACGCGCTGATCGCGCTCGCGCTGATCGCGGGGGCGACCGAGCACGCGGTGATCGGTACGGCCGTGCTCGTGCTCCCCCTGCGGCACCCCGTCGTCTTCGCGAAGCAGGCCGCGTCGATCGACGTCGCGAGCGGGGGCAGGCTGAGGCTCGGTGTCGGCGCCGGGTGGCTCCGCGAGGAGTTCGAGGCGCTCGAGGTGCCCTTCGAAGGGCGCGGTGGCAGGCTCGTGGAGTGGATGCAGATCGCACGCGACTGCTGGACCGGGCACCCACCGGCGAGAAGCAGCGAGCGGTACACGCTGCCCGCGGGCGTGCTCTCGCTGCCTCGCCCCGCCCACGAGATCCCGTTCCTGATCGGCGGCCACTCGCCGGTCGCCCTCCGTCGCGCCGGCCGGATCGCCGACGGCTGGCTCGCCCAGCAGTCGCTCTCCGAGCTCGACCCGGAGACGCTCGCCGCCGCCGTTCTCGCGATGCGCACCGCCGCCGAGGAGGCGGAGCGCGATCCGGACTCGCTCCAGGTGGTGCTCCGGCTCGTCGACTCGGCGGGGCGCGGCGCGGAGATCGCGGCGGCGCTCCCCGCGCTGGCCGAGGCCGGCGTCGACGAGATCGTGGTCAACGTCGACTGGGACGCCGGCGATCCCGCCCCGGAGCTCGCGCGGATGCGCGCCGGCTGACATGCGCGAGCTCGAAGGCAAGACGATCCTCCTCACCGGCGCGTCCCGGGGGATCGGAGCGGCGACGGCGCGCGCCCTCGGCGAGGCGGGCGCGAGCCTCGTCGCCCACTACGGGTCGAACCGCGAGGGGGCCGAGGAGGCGGTGGCGGCGATTCCCTCCTCCGATCGTCTTCTCCTCCAGGCGGACTTCTCACAGCTCGGCGCGGCCCGTGAGCTCTGGCGGGAAGCGGTCGCCTGGCGCGGCCGCGTCGACGTGCTCGTCGTCAACGCGGCGACGATGCCGACGACCGCCTTCGACGGCTCGGACGAGGAGTGGGACGAGGGCTGGGCGCTCGCCGCGCAGGTGAACGTGCTCGAGCCGGCGAGCCTGATCCGCGAGGCCGTCCGCCACTTCCTCGAGCAGAGGAGTGGAATCGTGATCGCACTCTCGAGCTGGGCGGCGCAGCGCGGCTCGGCGATCTCGCACCTGGCCGGCTACGCCGCGTCGAAGGCCGCGCTGGCCAACCTGACCCAAACCGTCGCCCGCAACTATGCCGCCGCCGGGATCCTCGCCTACGTCGTCGCGCCGGGGATCGTCCGCACGCGGCTCTCCGAGGCCTCCGCGGCTGCGCGCGGCGGGGTGGGGGCCGTGAACGCGGCGCTTGCGCTCGGGGAGATGGTGCCCCCCGAAGAGGTCGCGGAGCTCGTCGCCTTCCTCGCCTCGGGAACGTGCCGCCACCTCACCGGCGCGACGATCGATGTGAACGGTGCCAGCAACATCCGCTGACGCCACTTCGACCGAGGCGGAGTCGGGCGGCACGCTCGTCGTCGGCGGGGGGAAGGGAATCGGACGCGCGATCGCTCGCGCCCTTGCCGAGCGGGGAGACGACACCGTCGTCGCGGACGTCGATGTCGCCGCTGCCGTCGAATGCGCGCGAGCGCTCGCCAGCGAGAGGCTCAGCGTTCGGGCAGTCGAGCTCGACGTCACCGACGCGGCCGCCGTGCGCGAGGTCGTGGCCCGCGTCGACGCGGAGACGCCGCTCGAGACCGTCGTGGCGAATGCCGGGGTCGCGCTCAAGCGCCCGCTCGTCGAGGTCGAGCCGGAGGAGTACGAGCGGCTGATGGCGGTGAACGTGCGCGGCGTCTTCTTCGTCGTCCAGGCCGCTCTGCGCGCTCTCGTCCCGCGCGGGCGCGGCAGCGTCGTCACCGTTTGCTCGACCTCGGGCTTCACCGCCTCGACCGGGCCGATGGTCGCCTACGACGCCTCGAAGGGGGCAGTGCGGCTGCTGACTCAGGCCGCGGCGCGCGAGGTCGGCCCGAGCGGCGTGCGGGTGAATGCGGTCGCGCCGGGGACTGTCGAGACCGACCTGACTCGGGGGCTCGCGAGCCGCGCGGAGCTCGCCGCGCTCGGGCGCGAGCGCGTCCCCCTCGGCCGGCTTGGCGCGCCCGAGGAGATCGCGGCAGCCGTCGCGTTCCTCTCATCGCCCGCGGCGGCATTCGTCACCGGCCACGTCCTCGTAGTCGACGGCGGCTGGCTCGCGTGAACGCCCGCTCTCGCTTGACACGCTTTCATCGAGGGTTCACCATGCGGACATCACGACCGCCATGCGAACGCCTGCGTCCATTAGTTCCTCGCGGCAGGAAGACTCGACCGAGGTGAGCCGCGCATCCCTTGCCGACGCCGAGCGAGCGAGCCGGCTCGTCGTCGAGCTGAAGGGGATCAAGAAGTCGTTCGGCAGCGTCGAGGTGCTGCACGGGGTCGACCTGAAGGTCCACTCGGGGGAGCACGTCGTCATCTTCGGCCCGTCCGGCTCGGGCAAGTCGACGCTCCTGCGCACGATCAACCTGCTCGAGGAGCCGAGCGCGGGCTCGGTGCGTGTGCTCGGGGTGGAGTACGGGCCGGGCCTTCCGGGCGAGCGCGCCGAGAAGCGCGGTGGGCCGCTGCAACTGCGCCGCCACGTGGGGATGGTCTTCCAGCAGTTCAATCTGTTCCCGCATCTGACCGCGCTCCACAACATCTCGCTCGCGCTCCGCTCGGTCCGCAGCCTCGGCCGGCGCGAGGCCGAGGAGAAGGCGGGGCTCGCGCTCCGCCAGGTCGGCCTGCTCCCCTGGGCGGGCCACTTTCCGGGCGAGCTCTCGGGCGGCCAGCAACAGCGGGTCGCGATCGCCCGGGCGCTCAGCCTCGATCCCGAGGTGATGCTCTTCGACGAGCCCACCTCCGCGCTCGATCCGGAGCTCGTGGGCGAGGTCCTCGCCGTCATGCGCGCGCTCGCCGAGAGCGGGATGACGATGGTGATCGTTACGCACGAGCTCAACTTCGCCCGCGAGATCGGCGACTTCAACGTCTTCATGGACAAGGGCCTGGTGGTCGAGTCGGGGCCGCGCGGCTTCCTCGACACCTGCGAGAACGCGCGGACGAAACGGTTCCTGAAGGCGGTCCTGTGAGGATTCTCGCCAACTACGACTGGGGCCTGATCTGGGAGAACAAGGAGGATCTCCTGCGCGGCCTGCTCGTCGCGATCCAGGTCGCCGCCGTCGCGCTCGTGCTCTCCGTCGCCATCGGCCTCGTGCTCGCGCTCGCGCGGCTCGGCAAGGCGCCGATCTCCTGGCTTGCCGCGATCTACGTGAACGTCTTCCGCGGCGTCCCGGCGCTCGTCAGCGTGATCTGGGTCTACTTCGGCTGGTCGCTCGTCGTCGGGATCAGCTTTACCGTCTTCCAGGCGGGGGTGATCGCGCTCACCCTCCTCTACAGCGCCTTCATCTCCGAGATCTACCGGGCCGCGCTGCAGGCGATCCCGAAGGGCCAGCGTGAGGCCGGGCTCGCGCTTGGAATGCATCCGGTCAGGATCTTCGTCCAGGTCACCCTCCCGCAGGCGACGAAGATCGCGATCCCGAACATCGGGAGCATGTTCATCGGGATGATCAAGGACACCTCGACCTTCACCGTGATCGGGCTCCTGGAGCTCGTTCGGGTGACGCAGAACCTGAACTCGACGACGTTCCAGCCGTTCGTCCTCTACACCGCCGCTGCCGGTCTGTATGTGGCCGCCGCGTTCGCTTTCGACTTCCTCTTCCGCGCGATCGAGAAGACGCTGACCACCCCGCCGAGCGGAGGGATCGCACGGGCGGCGGCGGGCAGGCGGCGGCGCCGGATCGAGCTCGTCATGAAAGACGTCGAAGCGCTCTCTGGAAAGACCTAGTCCCCACAATGGCCCGAAGGCCACGACCATGGAGGAGCATCGAAGTGACACGCACGCGAATCGGGAGGCTGCTGTTCGCCGTCGCCCTTGCCCTTGCCCTGACGACGCTCGCTCTCGCCTGTGGCGGCGACGACGACGACGAGAGCAGCGACGGCGCCGCCACAACCGAGACGACCGCCGCAACCACGGAGTCGGAGACGGAGACGGGCGATGTGGCCGATCTGAATCTGGTCGATCCGACCAAGCTCACGGTCGGGATGTCGCTCCAGTTCGAGCCTCAGATGTACCTCGACGACAGCGGCGATCCCGCCGGCTACGACGTCGTCCTCGTCGAGGAGCTCGCAGAGAAGATGGGTGTCGAGCTGGACATCCAGAACCTCGACTTCAACGGCCTGATTCCGGGTCTCGTCTCGAAGCGGTTCGACATGGTTTCGGTCGGTCTCTCCGCGACCCCGGAGCGCAAGGAGTCGGTCGACTTCAGCCGCGAGTACGTTCCCTACGTCCAGGTCCTCGCGGCCGCGGCCGACGACGAGACCGAGGCCACGATCGAGGCGTTCAACACCTCCGACAAGGCCATCACCTCGCTCCAGGGCTCGACGGCCGAGAAGCTCGTCGGGGCGACGTTCCCGGAGGCGCAGTCGAAGTCGTTCCCCGATCAGAACGCGGCGTTCCTCGAGGTCTCCACCGGTCGCGCGGATGCGATCGTGGTCGAGAACTACCTCCTCGCCCAGTTCAACGAGTCGAACGACGACGC
>JBPCJB010000232.1:0-5174 GCA_051005735.1 Gaiellaceae bacterium
TCGTGCCGACGAACCACGAGCGGCTCGTCTGGGGCCAGGGCGACGGGCGCGGCCTGCGCGCGCTCGAGACGCCGATCGGGCGAATCGGCGGCCTGATCTGCTGGGAGAACTACATGCCACTCGCGCGATTCGCGCTCTACGAGTCGGGGGTCGAGCTCTATATCGCCTCGACGGCCGACGACGGCGACGCTTGGCAGGCCAGTCTCGTCCACATCGCCCGCGAGTCGCGCGCGTTCGTCATCGCACCCTCCCACTTCCAACGCGCCGAGTCGTATCCCGCCGACTTTCCTCTTCGCCACGAGCTCGAGGGCCACGGCATCCTCGGCCGCGGCGGCAGCGCGATTCTCGGCCCGGACGGCGCGTACCTCGCCGGACCGCTCTACGACGAGGAGGGAATCCTCTACGCGGAGCTCGATCCGACCCGGCTCGCCGAGGAGCGGCAGCGGTTCGATCCGGCCGGCCACTACCACCGGCCGGACGTGCTCAGCTTGAAGGTCACCTTGCCAGCCGCCGCCGGTGGGTCTACCCTGGGTTGACAACCGAGCTGCGGCACGAGGGAACGTGATGTCCACGGAAGCCGCGCACGGAAAAACGACGAACGGAAACGGCCGGGTGACGTTCTCGGAGCTCGTTCGAGCCCATCACCGGTGGGACGCGGGCGACGAGCACGACGAGGCGGTGCGGGGTCGGTTCGCGCAGCTACGCGCCGACTTCGAAGCGGCGACGGGCGAGATCGTCGATGCCTACTGGTGCCGCGAGGCGCCGTCCGCCGTCGCGCTGACTCGGCGCGAGCTGCTGCGAGGCGGACGCCTCCTCGGGTGGCGCCGGAAACTCGAGTATCGGCTTCACCGCGTCTCGGACTGGGTGACGGGCGACACGCACGAGATCGCCGATCTCCTCCACGACTGCGACATCCTCGCGATCAAGGCAGCACACGGTCTCGAGGGAGTGCCGCGGGCGGTCGTGATGCAGTGGCTGCTGCTCGTCGAGTCGCACCTCCTCGGCTTCATCGAGCGGCATCGGAATGTGGCGCCGGCGCCGGAGCTCGTCGCGCGCTTCGCCGCCAGCGAACGCTCCGAGCTGCGCCGGATCGAGGAGTACACGTTCCGCTCCGGCGAGAAGCGCGCGAAGATGCACTACGTCGAGGGCATGCTCGGGCTCGGAGTCGTCGTGCTCGCCGCGCTCGCGGTTGCGACGGCCGGAATTCTCGGTCTCTTCGGCGCGCTCGAGCTCGAGTCGAGCGGGACGCGCGAGTTCTACGCGTCGGCGGCCGCCGGTGGAGTCGGGGCGGTGATCAGCGTCCTGATGCGGATGAGCGGTCGTGGGAGCTTCGCGATCGACCATGAGCTCTCGCGCTGGGACGTCAGGCTCGTCGGCTCCTACCGGCCGCTGATCGGGTCGGTCTCGGGAATCGTCGTCTACTTCCTCTTCCAGACGCCGCTCGTGCCGATCGAGCAGGACTCGCTGACGCTCTCGTTCTTCGTCGTCGTCTCGTTCCTCGCGGGCTTCAGCGAGCGCTGGACGCGGATGATGCTCTCCGGGGCGATGCGCACGATCGCCGACCGCGAGCCGGAAGCTCCACCCCAGCCACCGAGGGCGCCCGCCTCGAACTAGCGCGCTCGGACGACGATGCGATCGCCCCGCTTCACGCCCCAGCGGCGGAACGAGCCGGCGTTGACCTCGAGCGCGCCCCGGAAGGCGACGCCCGGGTCGTAGAGCGGGCAGTCGTCGGTGCGACAGGGCGTCATCGTGAACGTGCGCAGGATCCGGCCACGGCCGTCGTAGAAGGCGATATCGAGCGGGATCAGCGTGTTCTTCATCCAGAAGGCGCCGTCGGTGGCGCTCGCATACTCGAAGACCATCCCCGCGCGGGGGCCGAGCGAGCGCCGGCCCATCAATCCCTGCGCGCGCTGCTCGGCGGTTCGCGCGCGCTCGACCTGGAGCACGAGCTGACGCTCGCCGGTCGTGACCGTGGCGATTCCGCGGGAGAAGGCGAGGCCGCCCTCGGGCGCGAACCGCGCGCCGAGCGCCAGCGTCGAGGCCACGAGGAGGAGGACGAGGAAGCCGCGCACAACCCAAGTGTTGCAGCGATCAGCGGCGGCGGAGCACGCGCTCGTCGCCGATCCGGCGAGTGACGCCGTCCGCGTCGAGCCGCTCGAGCAGGAGCTGAGCGTCGCGCCGGCCGCAGCCGGCGAGGTCGCGGAAGCGCGCAAGCGCGATCCGACCGGCAACAGCGCACTCCTGGACGACGAGCGTCCGAGCCTGCTCGTAGGCGCGAGCCGAGACCGCGTAGCCGTCGCCGAGCCGCACGAGCCGGCCCGCGCTCTCGAGGAAACGGGCGAGCTCGCGATCCTCGAGCCTGGCCGCTCCCGGCTCTGCCGCGGCGAGCTGCGCCTCGATCGCGGCCGCCTCCGGCTCGAGCGCGCCAAGGCTGGGCCCGACGCCCGGCGTGTAGAGCCGCGACCCGCGCCGCTCGAACGGGAGCCGCGCGAGCACGTCCTTCGCCCACGGCGCCGTCGGCGCATCGACACCCGGGTCGAGCGGGTCGGCGGCCTCGATCCGCTCCGCCAGGGCCGCCTCGAGCTCGTCGAGCCAAGCGTCGGCATAGCGCCACTCGCCGCCGACGAGCACGGGCGCGTGGATCGTCTCCTCGCCGCGCTCGGAGCGCTCGAAGCGGGATAGGTCGGAGTGCCGCGGCGGCGACGGGTCGAGAACCCGCCCGCCGCCGACCGTGGTCGCCTCGCGCAGGACGACGCGATCACCCCGTGCGGCGACGACCGGCGTCGCCAGTCGAAGCTGGGCGAAGCGCTCGCCGGCACGGACGACCCGGCCGAGCACGGTCGCCGTACCGTGGTGGACGAGCAAGCGCACGCCCTCGGCGATCGGCTCGAGCTCCTCGAGCAGAACGTCCAAGCGATAGCTCGTCGGATAGGCGCCCGGCGCGACGAGCACGTCGCCGCGGCGAAGCCGGCGCCGCTCGATTCCCGGCAGCGCGAGCGCCACCCGCTGCCCTGCCTCCGCCCGCTCGACGGGCTCGTCGTGCACCTGGACGCTGCGCACGCGCACGTCGAGCCCGCGCGGCTCCACCCGAAGCATGTCTCCGGCCCCGATCGAGCCCGACCAGAGCGTGCCGGTGACGACGGTGCCGATCCCGGCCAGCGTGAAGACGCGGTCGACGTACAAGCGCGGCGGAAGCTCGAGATCGTGTTTCCGAAGCACGAAGTCGCTCGCGCGTCCGAGCGCTGCGCGCAGCTCGTCGAGCCCGGCGCCCGTCCTCGCGCTCACCGCGACGACGTCGGCGCCGGGCACGAGCTCGCGCGCCTCCTCGACTGCGAGCTCGAGCGTCTCGTCGTCGACCGCATCCGCCTTCGTGACCGCCACCACGCCGTGCTCGATCCCGAGCAAGGAGAGGATCGCGAGATGCTCGTGCGTCTGCGCCCGCGCGCCCTCGACAGCGTCGAGCACGAGCAGGAAGAGGTCGATGCCGGTCGCGCCGGCGACCATGTTGCGGACGAACCGCTCGTGTCCCGGCACGTCGATCAGCGAGAGCCGCCGGCCGTCGAGGAGGTCGAGCGGCACATAGCCGAGGTCGATCGAGATCCCGCGCGCCTGCTCCTCCGGCAGCCGATCAGTGTCCTTCCCGGTCAGCGCTCGCACGAGCCACGTCTTGCCGTGGTCGACGTGGCCGGCGGTTCCTACCGAGAGCGGCATGCGCGAACGGCCTCCGCGACCTCCCCGACCTCTGCGTCCGTGAGCGTGCGGCAGTCGAGGAGCGTGCGGCCATCGCGGACGAGGGCGAGCACCGGCGGCTCGTGGGAGCGGAGAGCCGCGGCGAGCTCCGCCTCGACGGCGCAGGCGAAGCTCGGCAGCTCGGCGAGCGGGAGCGCGCCGCCGCCGACGCGCGCAATGGTTTCCTCGACGGAGCCGCCTACGGCAGACGCGAGGCGCTCCGCCCGAGCCTGCACCGCCTCGGCCGGCTCGCGCAGCATCCGGAGCACAGGGATCTCCTCCGGCCGGTCGAGATAGAGGGCGAGTGTGCCTTCGAGCGCGGCGAGCGAGAGCTTGTCGGCGCGAAGCGCGCGCTGGAGTGGATGCCGCCGGAGCCGCTCGACGAGCTCCGCCCGCCCGGCGACGATCCCCGCCTGTGGCCCTCCGAGCAGCTTGTCGCCAGAGAAGCAGACGAGATCGGCGCCGGCGGCGAGGCTCGAGGCCGGTGTCGGCTCGCCCTCGAGCTCGACGAGCGCGCCCGAGCCGAGGTCGTCGACCAGCGGGAGCCCGGCGCGGTTCGCGACCTGCGCCAGCGCGCCGAGCCGCGGACTCTCCGTGAACCCCACCTGCCGAAAGTTCGACTGGTGCACCCGCAGGATGAGTGCCGTCTCGGGCCCGATCGCCGCCTCGTAATCCTCAGCACGCGTGCGATTCGTCGTCCCAACCTCGCGCAGGCGGGCGCCGGAGCGGGCGAGCACGTCCGGGATCCGGAAGCCGTCGCCGATCTCGATCAGCTCGCCGCGCGAGACGAGCACCTCGCGCCCCTCGGCGAGCGCCGCGAGCGCGAGCAGCACTGCGGCGGCGTTGTTGTTGACGACGAGCGCGGCCTCGCCGCCTGTCAGCCGCCGCACGAGCGGAGCGAGATGATCCTGACGCGAGCCGCGTGTGCCCGTGGTCAGGTCGTACTCGAGGTTGGAGTAGCCGCTGCCGATCTCGAGCGCGCGCTCGAGCGCGGCCTCCGCCAGCGGCGCGCGGCCGAGGTTCGTGTGCAGGAGCACACCCGTGGCGTTCAGGACGCGCTTGAGTCGCGGCCGGCCAGCAGCCGCGACCTGCGCCAGCGTTCGCTCGACGAGATCGCCCGGGTCGACACCGGCTCGGATCTCCTCGCGAGCCCGGTCGAGCGCCGAGCGGGCGGCGGCCAGCGCGAGCGGACGCGACTCGTGCGCGAGCCGCTCGTCGCGGAGCAGCTCGTCGACCGAAGGCAGATCGCGCAGGCGCACGAACACGAGTGTAGTGCGGAGTTTGCGGCTACTTTGTCCAGGATGAGACGAGCCGCCTTCCGGATCGGCTGGGTGACGCTGGCGCTCGTCGCAGCAGCTGTCGCCACCGTCGTCGCGCGCGACTCGATGTACGCCGACCGGCCGCTCCCGGGCGTCGAGGTGCGGGCCGTCGATCTCGAGCGGCCG
>JBPCJB010000233.1:0-6157 GCA_051005735.1 Gaiellaceae bacterium
TGATCACCGACCGGCTGCAGACGAGGCCGGACCTGATCGACCGGCTCTACAAGCGCCTCTCCGTTTGAGCAGGAGCTTCGCGCTAGACTTCCGACCTACGGGGCGTAGCGAAGCCTGGTTATCGCGCCTGGCTGGGGGCCAGGAGATCCCCAGTTCGAATCTGGGCGCCCCGATTTATCGGCGCAGAATCGGAATCTGCGAGAGCAGATTCCGATCGCGCGAAGACCCCTGAAGGGTCGCTTCGCTCCCGATTCACTTGTAGAAGGGGCTCTGCGACCTTTGTAGAAGGGGCTCTGCGACGCGCGACGAGACCTCGAGAGATCCGCCAAGTTCGCTCGACTCCTTCGGCCGACACCGTGGGCCACCTGGGTCTCAGCCTGCCGAAACCTCCGAAAAGGGGTGGAAACCAGCCGATGCGCGAAGTAAAGTCACGCGGCGGTGCGGATCTGCGTTGTCGTTCTCGTGGTTGCGGCCTGCCTGGGGGTCTCGGCTGGTGCCTGGGCCCATCCGGGCGGCCCCGGCTCTGGCTCTGATGAATGGACGATCGCGTCCGGGACGGCGATCTTCTACTACCCCTGGTTCAGCACCGAGGCTCGCGACGGAGCGTTCACCCACTGGCAGCAAGGTGGAAACGCGCCGCCCGCTCAGATCGCAGCGAGCTACTACCCGGTGCGAGGGCCTTACTCGTCCGCCGATGCGCTCGTCCTCGCCGCGCAGATGCGAGAGATCGCCGCCGCAGGCATCTCCACGGTGATCGTCTCCTGGTGGGGTCGCGGCTCGCTCGAGGACGAGCGACTGCCGCGGGTGCTCGCGGCGGCGCAGCTCCACGGCCTCGCTGTGGCGGCGCACGTCGAGCCCTACGGCGATCGCAGCGTCGACAGCGTGGCCCTGGACATCGCCTACCTCCGCACACTCGGGATCGTCGACTTCTACGTCTGGGCTTCCGTCTGGCTGCCCGACACGGAGTGGGCGCGCCTGAACGCATCTGTGAGCGATGTCCGCGTCTTCGCCAACACGAATCTGGTCGGCAAGGCGGCCGCAGGCGGATTCGACGGCGTCTACACCTACGACGTGCTGCTCTACGGCGGGTCGCTCTTCCCGCGGCTGTGCGCCCAGGCGCGCCGGCTGGGGCTCCTCTGCGCCCCGTCGGTGGGGCCTGGCTACGACGCCCGCCGCGCGACCGGGGACCCGCGCCTGCGCTCCCGACGCGACGGCGCCACCTACGACGCGATGTGGCAGGGCGCCATCCGGTCTCGCGCCGACTTCGTCACGGTGACGAGCTACAACGAATGGCACGAAGGAACGCAGATCGAGCCGGCGCGGAACGCGAAGCGCGGGTACGCGAGCTACGACGGCGCGTGGGGGCTCCGCGGCGCGGCGGCCGAGCGGTCGTACCTCGACCGCACCGCGCACTGGACGGCCCGTTTCACCCGCTCCCGACTCAACTTGCGCTAGGGGCCTGTCCAGAAAGTGCGCCAGGGCGCCTGACGGGCGTCACGCGGCGCGATGCTACGTCCTCGGTCGCCCCGATATGCCTGCATATCGGGGCTCCCTGCGTCCTTGCCTCGCACCACCTGCCGCGCGTCATCCACCGCGGTCACTTTCTGGACAGGCCCTTCGCTCCAACCACCTCGGCGCCGCACCCCGAGACGAGCGCGTCGAAGACGTCGCCCGGCTCGACTCCGGCCAGCGAGGGATGATCGAGATCGATCTCGATCTCCGGCCAGGCTTCGAGGGCGAGTGAGCGAGCGCCCTCGTCCGCGCCGAAGCAGAGCAGCCGCTCGGTGCCGAAGACGCCGCGGCGCCCGGTTTGCCGCCGCGCGATCCCCTCGAGCTCCCTGAGCTCCTCGAGCGGATCGATCCGGACGTTCGAGTCGGAGCCGATGCAGAGCGGAATCCCACGGTGCTCGATTCGCGCGGCGGGAAGGAAGCCGTCCGCGAGATCGGCCTCCGTCGTCGGACATGCGCAGATCGTCGCGCCCGACTCCGCCACCAGATCGAGCTCGGCGCCATTCGCGTGCGTCGCGTGGACGATCGTCGTCAGCGGGCCGAGGCAGCCCGTGCGCTCGAGGAGCTCGATCGGCCGGCAGCCGTGCTCGCTCAGGCATTCCTCGATCTCGCGAGGCTGCTCGTCGGCGTGGATGTGGAGCGGCAGCCCCTCGGCCGCGGCGTAGGCGCCGAGCTCCCGGAGCCAATCCGCCGGACACGCGCGGACGGAGTGGGGGGCGAGCCCGACCCGAATGCTGTCCTCCCGCAGTCCCTCTAGCTCGCGCAGGTACGCGACGACCGACTCCTGACGCATCCGCGAGAGCCCTCCGCGAGCGTACGCCGCGAGCAGGAGCACGATCTCGATCCCGACGTCAGCAGCAGCCCCGACCGCGGCACGCGCCTCCTCGAGCCCGAGGTAGTGGAACTCGCCGACCGCCGTGTAACCCGCGGCCCGCAGCTCGCGGTATGCCCTCACGTAGCTCTCCCGGACGAGCTCCGGAGTCTGCCGCTCCGCCTCCGCGAGCATCAACTCTCGCCACGCCCAGAAGTCGCCACCGCCCGCGCGCCCGCGCAGGGCACGCTGGAAGGTGTGCGAATGCGCGTCGACAAAGCCAGGCAGCGTGAGCGTCTCGCCCATGCGGTGAGCGTAGACCGACGAGCGCCGACCATGCGTATCTGGAGCTCGCACCGGAGCTCGACGGCCGCACCGACGCCTGACCGTCAGCTCGAACGGACTATCCTCAGGGCATGGCCACGCGCGCCGTCGCCCCTCCGCTCGCGCAGCTCCCGAATGCGCTGACGCTGCTCCGGCTCGCGCTGATTCCGTTCTTCGTCGCGGTCTACCTCGCTGCGGGGGATGGCTCGAGCTGGGCGGCCGGCTGGATCTTCCTCGTGGCCGGCGTCACCGATCAGGTGGACGGCTTCCTGGCGCGACGCTGGCGGGTCGAGTCGCGCTTCGGTAAGCTCGCCGACCCGCTCGCGGACCGGCTGATGATCGACGCCGCCGTGATCCTGCTCTGGCTCGAAGGCAAGCTCCCGTGGCCCGGCGCGCTCGTGATCGTCCTCCGCGACGCGATCCTCGTCGGCGGCTATCGGCTGCTGATGCCGAAGGGCGTCGAGCTCTCCGTCAGCCTACTCGGCAAGATCGCCACCTGGCTGCTGTATCTCTCGGTCGGGATCCTGACCGTTGTCGGTCGCGAGACGGAGTGGCCGCTCTGGCTCTTCTGGGTCGCGCTCGGACTAGCCCTTCTCGCCGCCGTCCAGTACGTTGTTGCCGCCCGCCGCGCGGTCGAGACATGAGAGCCGTCGTGATGGCCGGAGGCGAGGGCACCCGCCTGCGACCGCTGACCTCCAACCAGCCGAAGCCGATGGTCCCGATCGTCGGCAAGCCGTGCATCGAGCACGTGCTCAACCTGCTCAAGAGCCACGGTTTCGAGGACGTCGTCGTCACGCTCGCGTTCCTGCCGCAGGCGATCCGCAGCTACTTCGGGACGGGGGACACGCTCGGCCTGAACATCGAGTACTCGGTCGAGGAGCTGCCGCTCGGCACCGCGGGCTCTGTTCGGCTCGCCGGGTCGAAGCTCGACGAGACGTTCCTCGTGATCTCCGGCGATGCGCTCTGTGACGTCGATCTCGGCGCGCTCGTCGCCTTCCACAAGGAGCAAGGCGCCGCCGTCACGATCGGGCTCAAGGCGGTCGACAACCCGCTCGAGTTCGGGATCGTGGTCACGGACGAGGATGGGAAGGTCGAGCGCTTCCTCGAGAAGCCGTCCTGGGGACAGGTCTTCTCGGACACCATCAACACCGGGATCTACGTCCTCGAGCCGGAGGTGCTCACTCACATCCCCACAGATGGGCCGTACGACTTCTCGAAGGAGCTCTTTCCTCTCCTGCTCGAGATGGGCCGGCCGCTCTACGGCTTCGTGCTCGACGGCTACTGGCAGGACATCGGCAACCTCGACCAGTACCGGCAGGCGAACTTCGACGCGCTCGACGAGAAGGTGCGCCTGAACGTCGGCGGGATCCGCCTGCGCGGCAACGTCTGGCTCGGGGAGGGCGCCGAGATCGAGGACGTCGAGGAACTCGAGGGGCCGGCCTTCATCGGCAACTACTCCCGGATCGCGCGCGGCGCCTCGGTCGGGCCGTACACGGTGCTCTCGAACGGGGTGACGCTCCGGGAGCGTGCCCGAACCGTCCGAACCGTGATCGACTCGGCCACCCACGTCGGCCGGAGCACCTTGATCGAAGGCGCGATCGTCGGTCGCTCGTGCGACATCCGAGACCACGTGCACATCCACGAGGGCGCGGCGATCGGCGACGAGGTCACGATCGGCTCGGAGGCGAGCGTGATGCCGCACGTTCGCATCTATCCGTACAAGGAGGTCGAGACCGGCTCGCAGCTCTACGAGAACCTGATCTTGGAGTCCCGCGCCTCGTTGCGTCTCTTCGGTCAGGACGGCGTGATGGGCCTCGTCAACGTCGATCTGACGCCGGAGACCGCAGTCCGGCTGGCGGCGGCGCTCGGCACCGCGCTCAAGCGGGGCGGCCGGGTCGTCGCGAGCCGCGACTCGGGTCCGGCGTGTCGCATGATCAAGCGTTGCCTGATCTCCGGCCTGAACGCGACCGGGGTGGACGTCGCCGACCTGCGCGTCTCGCCGCCAGCCGTCAGCAGGCACGTGCTGAAGACCCAGGCCTTCGCGGCGGCGATCCACGTCGGTCAGAGCCATCTCGATCCCGAGGCGGTCTTCATCCGCATCTACGAGCCGCCCGGGATCCTCCTCACCCCCTCGCTCCAGAAGGAGATCGAGAAGAACTTCACGCGCCAGGAGCTCCGGCGGGTGGGCGCCGAGGGTGTCGGCTCGGTCTCGTATCCCGCTCGGGTACGCGAGAGCTACGCGCAGGATCTGCTCGACGGCCTCGATGTGGACGCGGTGCGGGAGCGAGGCTTCCGGATCGTGATCGACTACGGCTATTCGGCAGCCTCCTTCGTCGTCCCGCTCGTCGTAGGGCCGCTCGGCGTCGAGGCGATCTCTGCACACGGCTTCTTCGCCGAGGGAGGGGCGGGACAACAGACGCTCGCCCAGGCGGTCGGAAACGCGAAACGGCTCGTGACCGCGATCGGCGCCGACCTCGGCGCCGTCTTCGACCGAGGGGCGGAGCGGCTCTACCTCGTGGACGAGCAGGGTCGGGAGGTTCCGGTCGAGCAGACGCTACTACTCTTCCTGAAGCTCCTCGGCGCGAGCGGCAAGACGGGCAAGGTGGCGTTCCCGGTCACGGTGACGAGCCAGGTCGACGCACTGGTCGACGGCGCGCTCGAGGTCGTGAGGACGCCACACTCGCTCGCCGATCTCACGCGCGCCGCGAGCGGCGAGGGGATGGTGTTCGCCGGCGCCGTCGGCGGCGGCTACGTGTTCCCCGAGTTCCTGCCCGCCTACGACGCCGTTGCGAGCCTCGCGAAGCTCCTCGAGCTGCTCGCGCCCGTGCGGCGCCCGCTCTCCGAGCTCGTCGCAGAGCTGCCCCAGCCGACCTTGATCCACCGTCAGCTCGCCTGTCCGTGGGCGAAAAAGGGGCTCGTGATGCGGCTCCTGAACGAGCAGCTCGCCGGTCGCGACCTCGACCTGACCGACGGGATCAAGCTGCTCGAGCCGCGCGGCTGGGCCCAGGTGCTGCCGGACCCCGACGAGCCGCTCCTGCATCTCTACGCCGAGGGCGAGACCGAGGAAGCCTCGGCCGAGCTCGAGCAGGAGGTGCGCGCGCTCGTCGAGGCGATCATGCAGGGAGAGGGCGCCGCACCGCGAATCACCGTAGAAGCCTCAAGCTGAGGTTGACCCTCGCGCTCCGTGATGCTTTACTGAGACCCCGACGCGAAAGGCCAAAGTGGAGGATCGGCGAGAACAGGAAAACGACGTGGAGCCGCTGCCCGATCTGGGCTCGCTCTCCGACGACGAGTTGAAAGCACTCATCGACCGGCTCTCGGCCGAGGAGGATCAGGTCTCGTACCGGCGGCGACTCCTGCAGGGCAGGATCGACATCCTGCGCGCTGAGCGAACGGCGCGACTCAAGGGGACGGGAGGCGGCAGCGACGTCGACGTCGACCGGCTGACGGACATCCTTGCCGCGCGAGCCGCGCCGCAGGGCAACGACGAGGGTGCATGAGCCACGTCTATTG
>JBPCJB010000234.1:0-13161 GCA_051005735.1 Gaiellaceae bacterium
GGAACGTGCCCGCGACCGACTCGATCATCTCCTGGATCCCGCTGATGATCTTCGCGTTCCTCTACGGGCTTTCGATGGACTACGAGGTCTTCATGCTGACCCGGATGCGCGAGGCCTACGACGAGACCGGGAACACGGTGCAGGCCGTCTCGCTCGGGCTCGCCCGGACGGGCAAGCTCGTCACGAGCGCCGCTCTGGTTCTCATGTTCGCCTTCTTCGTCCTCTCCACGAGCCCCGGCACCGACATCAAGCAGTTCGGGATCGGGCTCGCGGCCGGGATCATCTTCGACGCGACGGTGATCCGCGCGCTGCTCGTGCCTTCGATCATGCGCCTGATGGGCCGCTGGAACTGGTGGCTCCCGCCCTGGGCAGCTCGCATGCTCCGAGTCGCGCCCAGCTCCGCGTAGGAGGGCTTGGCGAAATACCGGCTGTGCCCGGCTCGGCACGCTGGGCACGCAGTGGCGGCGTCCTCAGTCGCGTCCATACCTACAGGTATGAACGCTCCCTGCGTCCTTGCCACAGCGCACCCATCGCACCGATCCGAGCGAGCGGCATTCCGCCAAGCCCTCTAAGCGGCGAGCTCTCGGGCTGCGAGCAGGTCGAGCCGCGCGAAGACCGCCTCCACCTCGCGCGCAAGCGGCTCGAACTCCCACTCCGGCCAGATGAACGGGTCGTCTGCGCGCTGGAGCGCGGTGAGCGACGCGCGGAGCACGGAGTCGCTCGAGCGCAGCAGCACGGTCTGCGCGTAGCTCCGCGCCCAAAGCTCCTTGCTGGAGTCGAAGTAACGACGGTGCGAGCGGCCGGCCCGCGCGGGAACGCGCGACTCGAGCCGCCGCGCAGCGGCGCGCCACGCCTTCAAGGCCGGGTGCCCGGTCGAGGCGAAGCGACGCGGCTCCGGCGCAACCTGGTGGTCGATCAGATGGGCGAGCTCGTGCAGGAACGAGAGGGGTACGCGGTCGTGCCGGCGCGAGACGCGTAGGTCGATCGGGTCGCCCTCCCGCATTCGGTAGCACCCGGCCTGCCGTGTCGTCGCCGTCGGCCGCACCGGGACGGGATGGAGGTCGGTGTACACGTCGTGCAGCTCCGCTGCGCCGGCGAGCGCCCGAGCGAGCTGCGGGTGGAGGGGGCTGCGCCGCGGCAGGCAAACGAGCTCGGAGAGCCGCTGCAGCCGCGGCTCGCCACTGCGCGAGACGGATGGCGGGGCCGGACGCATGGAGAAGAGAGGCTATGACCGGGCGCGGACGTCGCCGATACTCCGGCAATGCGAACGCTTGCGGTTCTGGTGTCGCTCTTCCTCCTCTTCTCGGGCTGGCAGTACCTGCGCCGCCACCAGAACGAGGGGCGGCTCGCGGGCGTCGCAACCGAGCTCGCGCAGCGCGACGTCGAGGTGAGCTGCCCCGGCTTCTTCGCGCGGCTCGTGGAGATCACGCCGTACGGCGGCTGGGTGAACTTCGACGAGCACGGTCGCCCGGGGGACGAGACGTTTCTCGCCGCCCGCACCTGCCGGAGCCTCGAGCGGCTCTGGCGCGCGGACGAGACGCCGGACTTCGGGTGCCTGCTCTCGCACACGTGCTCGAAGGGGACCGTCGGACTGGTCGACGGGATGGTCACGCTCGCGCACGAGTCTTGGCATCTCCGGGGCGTGACGAACGAGGGTCAGACGCAGTGCTACGCGGTGCAGACGATCGAGCTGACGGCGCGGCTCTTCGGGATTCCGGCGGCCGACGCGCGGGTCGTGGCGCAGTCGGTCGCTGCCGATGACGCCGCAGCGCCGCGGGACAGCTACCGCTCGTCGGAGTGCCGGCCGGGCGGCCGCTACGACCTTGCGCCGGAGACCAGCGCCTGGCCGAGCTCCTAGCTAGTAGCCTCCGAACTGCTTCAGCGCCGTCCAAGAGCCGCGTGCCGTCGATGTCGCTCTCGCCGGCGAGGAGAGAGCCGGCGCCGCGCTCAGGGCGTCGCCGCGGATCAGGAGGTTGTCCTGCGCGCGCGCGAGCGTTCGGCGGTGCGTCTCGCCGACCTCGACGACGTCGTGCAGCAGGCGCACCTCGGCGACGCGAAAGTCGGCCGGCGGCACCCACCGGTAGCCGCCCTCCTCGTCGGCGAGGAGGCGGAGGTGCTTGTTCGTCCAGGTCAGCGCGAGCTTGCCCCTTGGCTCCATCGCGGCGAGTCTAACGTGCCGTGAGAAGCTGGTATACAATCCCATCAGGTGATATAGATGGCTCGGATGAAGCCCACGCAGATCCACCTGGGCGAGGAGGAGGTGAGTCTCCTCGATGCCGAGGCGCGGGCGACCGGCGCCTCGCGCTCGGAGCTGATCCGCCGGGCGATTCGAGAGGCGTACGCGAAGGAGCAGCCTCGCCGACGGCCGCGCACGATCGGGATCATGGCCAGCGGTCGAATCAACGCCGCCAACGACGAGGAATGGCTTCGCGCCGAGTTCGACCGGCTCTGGCCGCGGCGGAAGGATCCCGCCGCCTGATCACGCTCGATACCTCGGGGCTCCTGGCGCTGATCGATTCGCGCGAGCGCCACCACGATTCCGTGCTGGAAGCGTTCGACGCCGATCCGGGGCCGCATGTCGTCCCGGCCGCTTTGCTGGGAGAGATAGGCCACTTCCTCGAGCCGCGTGCGGCAACGGCGTTCCTGCTCGACCTGGCCGAGGAGAACTACGAGCTCGATTGCGGCGAGCACGATCTCGTCCGCGCCGCCGCACTTGCGCAGCGATACGAGAGCCTTCCGCTCGGTCTCGTCGACGCCGCCGTCATCGCCTGTGCGGAACGGCGAGGCGGCCGGGTCCTCACCCTCGACCGGCGTCACTTCGACGTCATAGCACGCGAGGTCGCCCTCGAGATCCTTCCCTAACGGGTCGCCGCGAGCTGGCCGCAGGCCGCCGCGATTTCGCGGCCGCGGGTGAGCCGCACCGTCGACGGCAGCCGCGCCCGGTCGAGCACGTGCTTGAAGGCACCGATCGCGTCGCGGGAGGAGCCGTCATAGATTCCCGTCGGGTTGTAGGGGATCAGGTTGACCTTGAAGATCGTCGGGTCGAGCAGCGCTGTCAGCGCGCGCGCCTGCTCGGGCGCGTCGTTCACCCCCGCCAGCATCACGTACTCGACGAAGACCTTCCGGTGGCGCAGCTCGAAGTAGCGTTTGCACTCCGCCAGGACGGCGTCGAGGGGATAGCGGTCGTTGACCGGCATGATCTGCGAGCGCAGGCGCGGGTCGGCGGCGTGCAGCGAGAGCGCGAGCCGCATCGGACGGGCGACCTCATCCACGAAGCGCGTCAGGCCGGGAAGCCAGCCGACCGTGGAGATCGTCGTGCGCCGGTACGTGATCCCGACATCGGGAAGCCGGCGGGCGGCCGCAATGACGTTGTCGAGGTTCAGCATCGGCTCGCCCATCCCCATGAAGACCAAATGGTTCACGGGCTCGAGCCGGCGGAAGTGGAGGACCTGGTCGAGAATCTCGCCGGCGGTCAGATTGCGCCCGAACCTCATCGCGCCGGTCGCGCAGAACGAGCACGTGAGCGGACAGCCGGACTGCGACGAGACGCAGATCGAGCGGCGGCCGTCGCGGTAGCGCATCAGCACCGCCTCGACCGGGTGACCGTCGTCGGTGCGGAAGAGCGCCTTGACTGTGCCGTCGCGCGACTGGGCCTCGTCGGCGAGGGTGAGGGTCGAGAACGGCGCCTCGGCAGCGAGCTGCTCGCGGAGCGCAGCGGGGACGTTCGTCATCTCGTCGTAGCCGGCGACCCCACGCGCGGCCCATTCCCACACCTGGCGGGCGCGGTAGGCGGGCTCGCCGCGGTCGGCGAGCGTTCGCTCGAGCAGGTCGAGATCCATCGGGCCAGGGTACCGTGTGATACCATTGTGATACAGTCGACACGCATGGCTCGCGCGATCTCCGTTCGGCTCGACCCCGAGGCGGCCCAGGCGCTCGACCAGCTCACCCGCGGCGGCCGGGATCGATCCGAGGCGATTCGCGAAGCGCTCGTCGAGGCGGCGGCACGACGGCAGCGGACGACCCTCGCGGCAGAGGCCGCCGAGCTCGCCGCCGATCCGGAAGATCGGGCCGAGGCCGAGGACGTCACGGCGCTGATGGAGTCGCTGCGTGCAACGAGGTGAGGTGTTCGCGCTCCCGACGCCGCGCGGTGCGCGCGGCCGGGAGCAGCAGGGGAGACGTTACGGCGTCGTCCTGCAGACCGACGAGCTACTCGCTCTGTCGACGGTGCTCGTCGCGCCCACGTCCACTCGCGCGCGGCCGGCGTCCTTCCGCCCGGAGATCGAGATCGCCGGCACGAAGACGAGGGTCTTGCTCGAGCAGCTTGGAGCCGTCGACCCGCAGCGGCTCGGCGACTCCTTCGGCCTGGTCGCGCACGACGAGTTGCGAGCCGTGGAACGAGCAGCCGCGGTCGTCCTTGGGCTCTCCGAGTGATCGACCTCCGCTCCGACACCGCGACGCGGCCGACCGAGGGGATGCGCGCTGCGGTCGCCGCCGCCGCTGTCGGCGACGAGCAGCTGCGGGAGGATCCGACCGTCAACGAGCTCCAGCGCCGCGCAGCCGAGTTGCTCGGGCACGAAGCCGCGCTCTTCCTGCCGACGGCGACGATGGCGAACCAGATCGCTCTCCGCGTGCTGACCCGCCCTGGCGGCCAGCTCGTCGCCGAGGAGCGGACGCACATCCTCGTCGACGAGGCCGGCGGCGCCGCCGTCCACTCGGGGCTCGTGATGCGTGGCCTTCCAGGAATCGCCGGCCGGATCTCGACCGACCAGCTTCGCGAGGTCGCGGCCACGGCCGACGACCTCCAGCCGGCGAGCATCGTCGTCTTCGAGAACACCCATCGCAGCGCCGGCGGCCGCGTCTGGCCACTCGAGGATCTCCGTTCCGTCGCAGCGGCCGCCCGGGAGCTCGGGATGGCCGTCCACCTCGACGGGGCCCGGCTCCTGAATGCGTCGGCAGCGAGCGGCATCCCGGCCGCCGAGTACGGCGGGCTCGGCGACATGGTCACGCTCTGCTTCTCGAAAGGACTCGGCTGTCCCCTTGGCGCCGTCCTCGCGGGATCGAAGGAGCGGATCGAGGAGGCCTGGCGCGGCAAGTTCCTCTTCGGCGGGGCCATGCGGCAGGCGGGAATGGTCGCTGCCGCGGCGCTCTACGCACTGGATCATCACGTCGATCGCCTCGCCGAGGACCACACACGCGCCCGAGCGCTCGCCGACGGGCTCGCCGCGGCGGGCCTGCCGGTCGATCCAGAGGCGACCCAGACGAACTTCATCGCCCTCGACGTCGCCTCGCTCGGCATGACGACCGCCGAGGCGCGGGAGCGGATCGCGGCGCAGGGCGTGCTCGCCGGAACGCTGCGTCCGGGTGTCGTCCGCCTCGCGACGTATCTCGGGATCGACGACGAGGACGTTGCACGCGCCGTGGAGGCGATTCCTCGGGCGCTGACCGGCTCGCGAGCCCATGCCGGCGCCTGAGGTGCTCCGCGAGGAGCTCGTCCGCCGGCTTCGCACCGCGCAGGCAGAGCAGCGCGCCCCATCGGTCAGCGCCTCCGTTTTCCGGGGTGAGGAGCTGCTTTGGCAGGACGCGGTCGGCCTCGCGGACATCGAAGTCGGAACGGTCGCCTCGCCCGAGACGCAGTACCGGATCGGCTCGATCACGAAGACCTTCACCGCGGTTTGCATCCTCCAGCTCCGCGACGCCGGCGAGCTCTCGCTCGACGACCCGCTCGATAAGCACGTTCCCGAGAGCCCGCACGCGCCGACGCTCGGGCGGATGCTCTCGCACGCGTCCGGCCTCCAGCGCGAGCCGCCAGGCGAGATCTGGGAGACGCTGCAGGTACCGAGCCGCGAGGAGCTCGTCGCGCTGACGGCCGAGGCCGAGCAGCCGCTCGCGCCCGGCTCGTGGTGGCACTACTCGAACCTCGCCTTCGCGCTGCTGGGCGAGGTGGTCGCGCGGAAGACCGGCGGCACCTGGGAAGAGGCGCTGTCCGAGCGGGTACTCGAGCCGCTCGGGCTCACGCGGACGACGGGGGCCGCCGAGGAGCCCACCGCCCGGGGCTACTTCGTGCTGCCGTATTCGGACGCAGCCGAGCTCGAGCCGGATCTCGACCTCGGTGGCTCGGGCGCGATCGGCAGGCTCTGGTCGACGACGGGCGACCTCGCGCGCTGGGGCTCTTTCCTCGCCGCCGGCGACGAGCGCGTGCTCGCAGCGGCCACGCTCGAGGAGATGTCGCACGTCCGCGTCATGGTCGACCACGAGCACTGGTCGCTCGCCTGGGGAACCGGCCTCGAGCTGTACAGACGGGGCGAGCACGTCTTCGTCGGTCATGGGGGCGCGATGCCCGGCCACCTCGCGGGTCTCGTCGTCCACCGCGGCAGCGGGATCGGCGCCTCGGTCCTCATGAACACGAGCGCGGGCGGCCAGCCGGAGGCGCTCGCGCTCGATCTCGCAGCCGCCGCGATCGAGGCGCTCCCGGAGACCTCCCAGCCCTGGCGGCCCGGCGAGCCGCCGCCGCGCGAGGTCGAGTCGATCCTCGGCCGTTGGTGGACCGAGGGTCACGAGCTCGTGCTCGCGTGGCGAGGCCGGCTCGAGGCGAAGCTGGTCGGTGGCGCGCCCGGCCGCGACCTCTCCGTCTTCGCACCGGAGGGCGACGCCTATCGCTGCGTCGAGGGCCGCGAGCGGGGCGAGCTGCTGCGGGTCGTGCGGGACGAGAACGGCGAGGTGGAGAAGCTCTACTTCGCCACGTATCCGCTCCGCCGCGAGCCCTCGACCTTCTAGGAGGGCTAGCGCAGGAGCGGACGGAAGGCCGCGACGAACGCTTCCGCTTCGCGCTTCTTGTGCTCCCCGAATGAGACCTCGGCGCCGGCGGCGACGACGCGAAGGGTCGAGCCCAGGAGTCCACGCTGTAGCCGCACGTGCTCAACCGAGTCGTAGGGCCACTCGAGCCACGTCTCGCCGAAGATCCGCGCGAAGAAGATCAGGCGCCGGTCGGTTGCGACAAGGAGCCCGGCGCGCAGCCCCTTCGTCGTCGAGAGGAACGCGAGCGGCAGCTCGCCCTCCTCGAGCCGCTCTGGCAGCAGCTCGACCTCCTCGTCCACGAGCAGGCGCCGCTTGAACGACTCGTCCGCCAGCTCCTGAACCGCGTCGACACGTTCGGTCAGCGCGGGCTCCATCCGCACCGTCAGGCCTGGCGGGAGCGCCGCGTCGATCGCGCGGATCGCGGCGCGGCCGTTTCGCCAGATCGACGGGTCGACCTCAACGAAGAAGCCGTCGGTCGTCAGCAGCGTGCGCGAGGCATCCGGGTAGCGGAGCGCGAGCACGCAGTCGTCGAAGCGTGCGGTCACCTGCCGAGCCTCGGCGATCCGGATCGTCAGACCCTCGTCCCCGACGACGAGCTGCGGCAGGCGGGAGCGCCGGAAGCTGAGCCCGCGCGAGGGGAAGACGCGTCCGCTGACCTTGGTGGTCGAGTTGAGCGGATACTCCGCGAGCCGATCGGGTCGCGCTGTCACCGGCGGCGCGATCACGAGCAGCGTCTCGAGCGCCTGGGCGAGTGCGACGGCGATCTCTTCCCGGCAAAGCTCCTTTCGCTGCCGCACGAGCTCCGCCGGCTGGACGAGCTCGGCCCCGAGCAGGTGCTGCCTCGTAGCATAGAAGAGCTGCGCCGGAATCGCCGTCGGTTCGGTGAGGGCTCGATCGGCGAAGCGGCGCTCGTCGTCCAGCTCCTCGTCGGTCGGGCCGTCAACGGCCAGCGTCTGGAGCACCGCGAGCGTCTCCTCGATCACGCGATCGGAGTTCGCCGCCATCGTGTCGATCGCAACGACGGCGTGGACGAGCTCGGCGGTCAGCGGCACGAACTCAGCCGCGGGCGCGTAGCTGAGCCCGAGCTCATACCGGATTCGCTCCTCCACCCGGTGCTCAAGGATGCTCACCGCCGCAGCGAACGCGTTCGAGCGGCGGGCGAGGAGCGAGAACGCGACGACACCCAAAGGGCCCTCGGGATAGAAGGCCGGCCACGCAAGACCATCGAGCTCGCGCGGCTCGGGCGCGAGCTGAGCCTCGCCGCGCGGGAGCTCGACGCCGAGCTCGTCCGGCGGGCCAGTGAGCCAGAGCGCCGCGTTCCCGGTTACGAACCGCGTCCGCGCCCACGCGGCGATCTCGTCGGCCTCGAGCGCGCGCAGACCGTACTCGTCGTAGCCGACGAGCCCGTGCTCACGCGGCCCGAATCGGAGCGCGAACGCGAGCCGCGTCGGGTTAGGGCCTTGCAGCGCCTCCTCTGCGAGGAGCACGTTCCGTTCCGTCTCGAGCCGCTCGAGCGGAAGCGCGTCGAGCCTCGCGGACGTCTCCACGAGAAAGGGGAAGACGAGATCGGCGTCGCCGCTCGCCCAGAAGCTCGTGAGGATGTTGTCGACGCTGCCGTTCCAGTCGAGCGCGCGCCGGCCCGTCACCGGCAGCGCCAGGTGCTCGACGAGATGGGTGATCCCGCCGGTCGCCGCTTCCTCGTCGGCGCGCCCGACCCGGACGACCAGCGATCCGACGAAGGGCGGCGGCCCCTCCGCGAAGAAGACGGAAATGCCTCCGATCGAGGCTCGCTCGAGCTGGCTCAACCCTCGACGCGCTCGCCGACGGAGAAGAAGACGATCGCGATCGCGAGGTAGGTCACGATCAGGATCGCCCCCTTGAGCCGGCTCGACCAACCGTTCGCGAGGAGCACGGTGGCGACTGCAACCGAGGCCCCTAGCGCGATCAGCTCCACCTCGCGGAAGGCGAGCGAGAGCGGCTCGATCAGGAGCGCCAGCAAGGTGACCACCGGGATCAGGAAGACGGCAACCTGCGCACTCGACGCGAGCGCGATCTCGGCCGCGAGCTTGATCTTGCCGCGCGCGGCGACGACGACAGCGCCTCCGTGCTCGGCTGCGTTCCCGACGATCGCCACGATCACGGCGGCGACGAAGAACTCGGAGAGCCCCGCCTTCTCGGCGAAGACCTCGAGCGTCCCGACGAGGATCTCGGCGACGAACGCCGTGACCACGGTCGCGGCGGCGAGGACGCCCAGCGCGAACTTGAACGACCAACCCTTGATCTCCTCGTCGCTTGCGATGTGCATCGCCCGGTGTCTGCGAAGCGAGTAGTAGGTGAGCCCCAGGTACGCGATGAGGAGGGCGATCGAGACGGGGATCGAGAGGTCGGCGAGCGAGCTTCGCTCGGGATCGCCGTCCCACCCCGGGATCGCCACGATGAGGAAGAGCAGCGTCGAGAGCGCGACCAGCCCGAGCGCGAGGAAGCTCGACTGGCGGTCGATCTCGCCGCGGCCGCCGAAGAGGAGCGAGAACCCGAGCACGAGCAGGAGGTTCCCGATCACCGAGCCGCTCAGCGAGCCGCGCACGACCTCGGTTAGCCCTTGATGCACCGCGAGCAGCGCGATGATCAGCTCCGGGGCGTTGCCGAAGGTGGCGTTGAGGAAGCCGCCGATCCCGGGCCCGGTGTGCTCGGCGGCATGCTCGGTCGCCTCGCCGATCAGCCACGCGAGCGGGACGAGGGCAGTGGCGGCGAGCACGAACTCGATCGTCTCGGGCGGGTGGAAGACGTAGTGGACGAGAATCACGAGTGGCGCGAGCGCCACGGAGGTGAAGAGGAGGCGGCGCACCATCGTCCGGGCACCCTAACGACGCCGTCGCGATGGCCGAACGGTTGCGCTCGCTCCCGCGACTGCCTGAAATCGCGCGAAATGTCAAGTCTTGCGGGCAGCTGTCGTCGCGCCCACAATCCGGGTGTGGCAGAGCCCGCGCAGGCCCCGGTCGAGCTCCCTCTCCGTCCTCAGGACGAGCTGGAGTGCCGCCGCTGCGAGATCCATTGCGACAAGGTCGTCTACCCTGGCGCGTGTCTCGAGCGCGCTTGCCCGTTCGTCTACGCCTACGAGGCGTGGGGCCACACATACATGGGCTGCCTGCAGAAGGTGTACGAGGTCGAGATAGACCTCGACCTCCTCTCCGCGGCCGAGGCCAGGAGCGAGGGCTTCGGCGCGGTTCGGGCTGCGCGCGGGGCACTGCCGATGTGCAAGGTCGAGGTGGCGCCGTGCTACGAGTCGCGCGGCGACGAGCTCGGCTGCCGCAACCCGGAGTTCCACGAGCTTCCGCGAGCTCGCCCGAGCTTCCGAGTCTTCGCGCAGCTCACGTCCGGCTCGTAGCTCGGCTGCTCAAGCACAGAACGCGCGATACCGAGACCCGGGCGGATGGCCGCTCGTCATAGACTCGCTCGCAGCCTGCTCGCCGGCGCGCTCATCGGCGCGCTGCTCCAGTGCGCCGCGAGCCTCGGCGGCCAGGCCGAGGCCGTCGACCGCTGGTACGCGCCGCTCGTCCCGATCCTCTGAGGCGCCGCGCTGTGCCTGCGCGGCTCCGACGCGGCGCGCGGCGGGCGTGCCTGGACGCTCATCGGCATCGGCCTGCTCTCGTGGGGAGCAGCGGACACGTGGTACTCGATCGCCTTCTGGAATCTCGCCGAGTGCCGTTCCCGTCGATAGCCGATGTCTTCTGGTTGCTCTTCTACCCGCTCGCAATGGCGGGTGTGGCCGCGCTCGCCGCTGCGCAGGGCCGTGCCGATCGCACCGGCCTCTCGCTCCTGGACGGAGTGATCGGCGCACTCGCGATGGGAGCGGCCGGGGCCGCAGCTCTCTTCGGGCCGATCGTCGAGGCGACCGGCGGCTCCACGCTCGCGATCGCGACCAACCTGGCCTACCCGCTCGGGGACCTGGCGCTCGTCGCGCTCGTCGTGGGGGTGATGCCCTTCCTGGGCTGGCGCCTCGGCCCGGCGTGGATCCTGCTCACCGTCGGGATCGTCGTCTTCGGGATCTCCGACAGCGTCTATCTCTTCCGGATCGCCGAGGGCACCTACGAGACCGGGACGATTCTCGATGCCGGCTGGGTCGTGGGGGCCGCCGTGATCGCCCTCGCCGGCTGGCAGAAGCCCGCGCTCGTCGGCGCCGCTCGAGGCTCGGCGCCGGCGTGGACCGTTTTCGTCTTCCCGGTGACGTTCGGGGCGTTCGCGGTCTCGGTGCTCGTCTACGACCATTTCACCCGGGTCCACTTTCTCGCCCTCGCCCTCGCCGCAGCGTGCCTGATCGCCGTCCTCGGGGGAATGACGATGATCTTCCGGGAGAACCTGGCGATGATCGCCCAGAGCAGGGTCGAGGCTTCGACGGACTCGCTCACCGGCCTCGCGAATCGCCGCAAGCTCGTCGCCGACCTCGAGGCCGTCACGGGAGCGGCCACGCTCGTGCTGCTCGACCTCGACGGCTTCAAGGCCTACAACGACACCTTCGGACATCTCGCAGGCGACGCGCTCCTGGATCGGCTCGGAGCGGCGACGAACCGCTCGCTCGGGCAGCGCGCAACCGCCTACCGGATGGGCGGCGACGAGTTCTGCGCCCTCTCCTGCGCGGAGTTGGATGGGCCGGAGCTCGCCGCAATCTCGGCCTCTGCGCTGTGCGAGAGCGGCGACGGCTTCGAGATCACGAGCTCGTTCGGGATCGTCTCGCTACCGGAGGAAGCGGCGGACGCGACGACGGCGCTCCGGCTCGCCGACACGCGCATGTACGCGCAGAAGCAGCAGCGCCGCTCCTCGGCTGGCAATCAGAGCAAGGACGTGCTCCTGCGGGCGCTCCACGAGCGCAGCCCGACCCTCGTCAGTCATGTCTCCGACGTGGCCGAGCTTGCGGTCGAGATCGGCCGCCACCTGGATCGCCGAGCACGACCTCGTCCAGCTCGGTCACGTGGCGGAGCTCCACGACGTCGGCAAGGTGGCGATTCCGGATGCGATTCTCGAGAAGCAGGGCCTGCTCGACCCGGCCGAGTGGGCGTTCATCCACCAGCACACGCTGATCGGCGAGCGGATCATCGGCGCCGCGCCCGCGCTTCTTCCGGTCGCCCGCGCGGTGCGCTCGACCCACGAGCGTTGGGACGGGCTCGGGTATCCGGACGGCTTGGGAGCCGAGGCGATCCCCCTCGTCGCTCGCATCGTCACCGCCTGCGACGCCCTCTCGGCGATGGTCTCCGAGCAGCCGTACCGCGACGCGGTCGGGCTCCCGGCCGCCCTCGACGAGCTCGACCGCTGCGCGGGCACCCAGTTCGATCGAGTGGTCGTCGTGGCGATCCGCGCCGTCCTCACGCGCTCGAACGAGCTAGCCGCCTAGCCGAGCGATTGGCGCGCCCGAAGAAGGGCTTGTGTTGTTCCAACACAAGCCTTTCTCTCGTCTTTCGTCACGGAGTTGTGACGAAAGGCCACGCGCGGGTCGCGATCCTCGGTTCGTGCGCTTCTCGCTATCCCGAAACGATCGCGGGATCCGCGACCTCGTCGTCGCGCTCGATCGTGATGAGTCTCTATGGCAGAGACCTGGCGCGCCGTCGGCGAAGCGGCCTGGAAGCTGGGATTGCGACGTCCGGGTTACCACGTCGTGCGGGAGCTTGCCCGCGCCGAGCGAGCTCGGCTGGAGGCCGGCAGACGGACGAGGCGGGTGGCAGCGGAGGCGGTTCTCTCGATCACCTCGCCGTACGTGGTCAGGATTTCCGCAGGCATTCGAGCAGCTCGAGCTCGCGCGGGCGAAGGAGAGGCTTGTGTTGGAACAACACAAGGGTCCTTCCGCTCGCGATTAGACCGCCCGGCCAGCAGCGACGGCAAGCGGTGCCGGTCAGGCGCGGGCGAGCCAGCGCGCGTGCAGGTCGCGCACCTTCTTCATCTCTCGGACATCGGGGCCGTGCTTGTCTGGTCCCGGCGTCTCCATCACGGCCGGTAAGCCCTGGAGCGACGGATGCGAGAGGAAGACGCCGAGCTCCTCGCCGAGCTCGCCCTCGAGCACGTTCGCGTGCCGGTCGCGATTCGAGCCGAGTGGTGTCGCCGCGTCGTTGACGTGCAGCGCACGCAGCCGGTCGAGCCCGATTGTCCCGTCGAGCTCGGCAAGCGTCGTGTCCAGCACCTCGCGGTCCGCAACGTCGACGCCGGAGACGTAGAGGTGACACGTGTCGAGGCAGACGCCGAGTCGTGGATGCCGATCGAGCTCGTCGACGAGCGCCGCGAGCTCCTCGAGCGAGCGACCGATCGTGCCGCCAGCGCCTGCGGAGTTCTCGAGCAGGGGGCAAGTCTCCTCGTAACAAAGCCCGAGAACCTTCCGCAGGG
>JBPCJB010000235.1:0-8343 GCA_051005735.1 Gaiellaceae bacterium
CAGCCGAGCTTGACCGCCGTGAAGCCCTGCTCGCGGAGCGCGGTGACGCGCTCGGCGGTCTCCCCGGTCGTGTCCGGCATCAGCATCGACGCATAGGCGCGGATCCGGTCGCGCACCGGGGTCCCGATCAACTCGCACACTGGCTTCCCGAGCTCCTTGCCCTTGATGTCCCAGAGCGCGATGTCCACGCCGCTGATCGCGTGGATCGCGATCCCGCGCCGGCCGACGTAGATGACGCTGCGGTACATCTTCTCCCAGAGCCGCTCGACGTCGAGCGGATCCTCGCCGACGAGCGCGTCGCGGAGGCTCGTCGCGACGGCGTGCGAGCCGCGCTGATCCACGAGCGCCTTCACAGCCTCGGGCGCCGAGTCGACCTCGCCGATCCCGGTGATCCCCTCGTCCGTCGAGATGAGGATCACGAGGTCGTCCTGGCTGCCGTCGGCGATGTCCTCGTTCACCGCCGCCTGTCGCAGGACGACGGCCTCGACATCGGTGATCTGCACGCGCGCGCTCCTGGAGAGTGGTCAGCCGCCGAAGCCTCCCAGGCAGCGATTGTGGACTATAGCGAAATTGTCAACAATCCCCTAGAGTCGCGAGAGCGCGATGAGCGACTCTCCGATCACCTGCACGCTCGACCTGGGGCAGCCCGGAAAGCGCTCCGGGCACCTTCGCCTCCCTCGCTCCTCGAACCAGTCCGGCTGGTCGACCCAGTGGATCCCGGTCACCTGCGTGGCGAACGGCGAGGGGCCGACGGCGCTCGTGCTCGGCGGCGTTCACGGCGACGAGCCCGAGGGGCAGATCGCCGCGCTGAATCTCGCGCGTGAGCTCAGCCCCGAGCAGGTGAGCGGCCGGGTGATCGTGATCCCCTGCCTCTCGCTCGAGGCCTCGCGGGCCTATACGCGCCTCTGGCCGTCGGGCGCCAATCTGAACCGATCCTTCCCCGGCCGGCCCAACGGCCCGCCCGACGAGCAGCTCGCTGACTTCCTCTCGACCGCGCTCTTCCCGCTCTCCGACGTCGTCGTCGACATCCACAGCGGCGGCCGAACGGGGCTCTGCCTGCCGTGGTCCGAGATGCACTGGGTCGACGATCCGACCCAGCGGCACGAGCTGGTGGAGGGGATGCTCGCCTGGAACACGGACTGGTGCTGCGTCTACATCGACATCGCCGGCACGGGCCTCCTCGTCGGCGAGGCCGAGCGGCAGGGAAAGATCGTCGTCTCGACCGAGCTCGGCGGCGGCGGCCACGTCACCGCGTCGATCCACCGCCTGGCCCGAAGTGGGCTCGCGAACGTGCTCCGGCGCTTCGGCGTCCTCGAGGGCGAGATCGAGACCCGCGAGACGCTCGGGCTGCCGCCGCAGGCGCTGCTCATGGCGACGGACTCGGACAACTACCTGCTCGCCCCTGTCTCGGGGCTCTTCGAGGCGGTCGCCGACCTCGGCCAGCGCGTGCGGGAAGGTGAGCTCGTGGGGCGGATCCACTCGCTCGAGCTGCCCGAGCTCGAGCCCGACGAGATCGTGGCGCGCAACGACGGCGTCGTCTGCGTCATCCGCGCGATCGCGACCACCGAGCAGGGCGACAATGTGGTCGTCGTTGCCCGCGAAGCCGATCGCTCCGAACTGGACTAGGAGATAGGGTATGGCTCTCACAGCCGGGGTCGCACGCGTGGACATCACGCCCCCGTCGGGGCTTCCGAACGGGTGTTGGAACGGGCGAACTGGGCTGGCTACAGGCGTCCACGACCGGCTGCTCGGCCAGGCGCTCGTCCTCGACGACGGATCGAGCACCATCGCAGTCGTCGCCGTCGACCTCGTCTTCGCGGGCGCGGACCTGACTGCGGCGGTGCGGGCGCGGGTGCAGGAGCTGACCGGGATCCCGCCCGGCGCCGTGCTCGTCAACGCCGCGCACAACCACAGCGCGCCGAGCATCTCGCGCGGCTCCTCGGTCCCGGGGCTCGCGGACTCGCCCGCGTTCGAGCGCTACGTGGCCGCCCTCGTCGACCAGCTTGCCGGTGCGGTCTACGCCGCCTGGCGGAACCGGCGGCCGGCGCGGGTCGGCTCGGGCGGCGGGAGCGCGCCGGGGATCACGGTCAACCGTGTCCGCCGGGAGCGGCCGGTCGACGATTCGGTTCCGGTGCTGCGGATCGACGCCGAGGACGGCTCCTCGATAGCAGTCGTCGCGAGCATCGCCTGCCACGCGACACTCGTCGGCGGCGAGACGACGCTATGGAACTCGGACTTCGCGGGGCCATTACGCGACGCTGTCGAGGCGGAGGTTCAGGGCGCGGAGTGCATCTTCCTCTCGGGCACCGCGGGTGACGTCGCGGCCTGGGACTTCTGGTTCGGGAACCGCGAGGCGCGCCGTCACAGCTTCGAGACTCGGGACGAGTTCGGCCGCGCCGTCGCGCAGGCCGTGCTCGAGGCGCTGCCCGCGATCGAGACGACCGCAGCGGTCGAGCTCGGCGCCGCCTCGACGACCGTCGAGCTCCGCCGCCGCCGGATTCGCTTCGCACTCGACGAGATCGAGTCCCGGCGCGCCGAGCTCGCAACGCTGCCAGCGCCTGAGTTCCCCGAGGTCTGGCCGGAAGCCCTGCACACCGCGACCTCCGCGCAGGACTTCCCCCTTGGCTACCAGCAGGGCTCGCTGACGATGTACTCGGACATGATCCGCCGTGCGGACGAGCCCGTCCGCGCCGAGCTCCAGGTGCTGCGGATCGGGGACGCCGCGATCGCCGCCAACCCGTTCGAGCTCTTCAACGAGCAGGGGCAGCGGATCCGCGCCGGGAGCCCGTTCGCGACGACGTTCGTCCTGGGCTACACGAACGACTACGCGGGCTATCTCCCGGGTGACGAGGATCTCGACCTGCTGGACGGCGTCCCGCTGGACGACCTCCTCGACCAGGACCGCTACCGCTGGGCCTACGGGATCACGAACTCGAACCTCGACCGGGGCGAGGTCGACCGCGTCGTCGAGGAGAGCGTCTCGCTCCTCCGAGGGCTGGCGTGAAGATCACCGCCGTGGAGGCGCACGTCTGCCATGCCCGAATGCGCAACTGGATCTTCGTCCGCGTCGTGACCGACGAAGACGGGCTCCACGGCTGGGGCGAGGCGACGCTCGAGTGGCACACGCGCGCAGTCGTCGGCGCGCTCGAGGATCTCGCGGAGCTCGTCGTCGGCGAGGATCCGACTCGGATCGAGCACCTCTGGCAGATGATGTACCGGCAGCACTTCTGGCACGCGAACGACATCGTCCGCGGCACCGCCCTCTCCGGGATCGACATCGCGCTCTGGGACATCCTCGGCAAGGTGCACGGCGTCCCCTGCCACAAGCTCTGGGGCGGGCCCGTCCGCGATTACGTCCGCCTCTACGGCCACCTCGGCGGCGGCAGAATGGAGGACTTCTACGAGAGCGACGAGCCGCAGCGGTTCGGCGAGCTCGCGAGCGCAATGGTCGAGAGCGGCTTCACGGCGTTCAAGTCGATGGCGGTGCAGCCGACGATGCCGCTCGAAGGGCTCGCGCCGGTCCGCCACGCCGAGCGCTGCGTCGCCGCCATGCGTGACGCTGTAGGCGACGAGATCGACATCATGGTCGACTGCCACGCCCGCCCGAGCCCGCGGATGGGCCACCTCTTCGCGCACGCGCTCGAGCAGTTCGGGCTCTACTGGCTCGAGGAGCCGTGCTGGCCGGAGCGGGTCGACGACCTCGCCGCGATCCAGCGCTCGGTCTCCACTCCGATCGCGACCGGAGAGCGGCTCGTCGGCCTCCAGGCGTTCCGAGAGCTGCTCGAGAAGAATGCGTGCAGCGTCCTCCAGCCCGACATCACGCACTGTGGCGGCCTCACGGAGGCGCGTCGGATCGCCGCGCTCGCGGAGGCCTACCGCGTGGCGCTCGCCCCGCACAATCCGCAGGGGCCGGTCTCGACCGCCGCCTCGATCGAGCTGGGTCTCGCGACGCCGTCGTACATGATCTGCGAGGCGGTCACCTCGGACGTGCCGTGGCGCACGGACGTCGTGACGGGGTCGCACCGGGTCGATCCGAACGGGATGAGGGCTCACGCGGGCGAGAAGCCGGGTCTCGGCGTCGAGATCGACCTCGATGTCGTCAGGGCGCACCCGTTCGAACCGGAGCTTCTGCAACGTGTCTTCTACGCCGACGGCAGCGTCGGGGACTGGTAGGCGGGATGAGCGAGAGGTTCGAGGGGCGGGTGGCGCTCGTCACGGGCGGCTCGAGCGGGATCGGCGCGGCGGTCGCGGAGCGGCTCCTGCTCGAGGGCGCGAAGGTGGCGACGCTCGACCTCGCCGAAGGCGGTCCGGACGGCGCGCTCGCGCTGATCGGCGATGTGCGCAGCTCGGGCGAGATCGACGCCGCGGTCGAGCGCGCGCAGGCCGAGCTCGGCCCGGTCGACGTCCTCGTCTGCTCGGCGGGAATCACCGGCGACTCGCTCCACACGCTCGACGTGAGCGACGACGAGTGGCGGCGCGTGCTCGCGATCAACGCGGACGGAACCTTCTTCGCAAATCGCGCCGTGCTCGCCGGGATGACCGAGCGGAACTACGGCCGCATCGTCAACGTCGCCTCGATCGCAGGCAAGGAGGGCAATCCGATGGCTGCCGCCTACTCGGCGTCGAAGGCCGCTGTGATCGCCCTGACGAAGGCGATCGGCAAGGACGTGGCCGGAACGAACGTGCTCGTCAACTGCATCGCTCCGGCCGTGATCGAGACGCCGCTTCTCGCGCAGATGACCGAGGAGCACATTCGCTACATGATCGAGAGGATTCCCATGGGCCGGCTCGGCACGGTGGCGGAGGTGGCGGCGCTCGTCTGCTGGCTCGCGAGTGAGGAGTGCTCCTTCTCGACCGGGGCGACGTACGACATCTCGGGCGGCAGGGCGGTCTATTGAGCGAACGGGTCCTCGTTACCGGCGCGCTCGGGTGCGTCGGCGCCTGGGCCGTGAAGGCTGTGCTCGAGAACGGTGACGAGCCGGTTGGGTATGACCTCGGCGACGCGACGCACCGGCTGGAGCTCATCCTCTCGCCGGACGAGCGCGCGGGCCTGACGCTCGTGCGCGGCGACATCACCGACCCGGAGGCGCTCGGCCGAACGCTCGACGAGTACGCGATCACGAAGGTCGTGCACCTCGCCGCGCTGCAGGTGCCCTTCTGCCGCGCCGACCCCGTGCTCGGCGCACGGGTGAATGTGGTGGGAACGGTCAATGTCTTCGAGGCTGTCAAGGAACGTGTCGACCGGATCCCGGGAGTTGCCTACGCGAGCTCCGCCGCGGTCTACGGCCTTGGCGACCCTTCGCCGGCGCCGGAGAGCGGCGGGACCGCGCCAGCCACGATCTACGGCGTCTACAAGCTCGCGAACGAGGGCACCGCACGGCTCTACCATGCCGAGTCGGGCGTCCCGTCGATCGGGATCCGGCCCTACGTCGTCTACGGGCCGGGCCGCGACCAGGGGATGACCGCAGGGCCGACCCAGGCCATGGCGGCGGCCGCGTGCGGCGAGGGCTTCGCGATCGGTTACGGCGGCGTCGCCCAGTACGACTACGCGCCCACCGTCGGCCGCGCTTTCGTCACGGCCAGCGCGGCGCCCGCGGAAGCGGCCGTGGCGAACTTCCCGGGCGTCAGCGCGTCGATGTCGGAGGTCGTCGCCGCGATCGAGGCCGAGGCGCCGGACATCGCCGGGCGGGTCACGTACGAGGAAGCGCGGTTGCCCTTTCCGGCGGAGCTCGAGGCGCGCGCGCTTGAGGAGGCGATCGGCCCCTTGTCGCAGCCGTCCCTTGCCGAGGGCATCGGCGAGACGATCGAGCTGTTCCGCGGTCCCTCCGTCTGACCCCGCTCAATCGGGGCGGGAATGCTCCGGCGGCTACACGAGTTCTTCGATCACCGGGCGCTGCCGCGCCGCCACCTTGACGGTCGACCACCGGCTTCGTGCAGAGCAGCGACGCTGCTATGCCCAAGGTCGTACGGCTTGGTCCCGATCATGCAGGAATCTCGGCTGCTGGCGCATCAACTGGCGCACGGCGGCTGAACATCCTGCAATTCGTGCCATTCTTGACAGTCTTCAAAGCCGGCGAGGTCGTGTAACCCACGGCTGGGTAGGTTCGACTCCTACGCCGCTCCGTAACGCGTACTCGTTTGGTTGAGCGAGTTCCGATGGTTCGACCCTATTTCTGCGTCAGTCCGCCTGCGTCCGCCAAACTCCGTTGATTTCGGGGCTTACTGGCGCATGAATGGCGCACAGGAATCTGGGCGTGTAGCAGCCGAACGCGGAAGGGAGCGCGAGGTGGCAGCGTGATCTGGAGTCGTGCCGAGACGCAGGTTTCAGCGAGTCCGTCCACAAGCGTCGGTGGGAGGGGCGGCTGGGTCAGACGTCTCGGTCGGGTCGAACAATCCAGCCGGCGACGAACTGCTCGGCTGGCGGTTCCAACTCGAGCGCCACTCTGGACATCCTGGTCCCCGGAACCGACATCTGCTCGGCCGTGCCCGTCTCCCTCGACCTCAACGACGGCTCGAAAGACGGCGTAGCGTGCTACTGGATCGGCACCTCTATGGCAGCCCCGCATGTCGCAGGTGCGTTCGCGCAACTCCGCCAGAGCCGACCCACCGCCACCGTCGACCAGATCTTGAGCGCCCTCCAGCGTCGAGGCGTGGGAGTACTAGACAGCAGCAACGGCATCACCCGGACCCGCATCAACGTCGCGCACGCCATCTACTACTTCTAAGCCACCACGAACCGCACGGCGGCATGAGCCAGCGAGGGACCGCCTGAGCGGCGAGGGTCGGGGCGGTGGATGTTCCGCCCCGACCTCGTCGTTCGTCCGCCCGCATCGCCGCATCGACGGGCGCTCGCGGATGCCCCCAACGCACGAGATCGCGATCAGACCTTTTCCGTCGAGCGACACGCCGTCGCGGGCGGTGTGGTAGTCAGGAGCCGACATCGAGAGGGGAGACACACGATGAAACGGGTTCTGTTCGCCGCACTTGCCGCAGCCGCCTTCGCAGCGGCCGCAGCGGCCGCCGCTCCGCCCGATCGCAAGGTGCGGTTCGCGACCTTCAACGCCTCGCTCAACCGCCCGGCCGCGGGGCTGCTCACCACGCACCTCGCGAACGCAAACGTGGACGACCAGTTCCGCAGGCAGGCGAAGAACGTCGCCGAGGTGATCCAGCGGGTGGCGCCGGACGTCCTGCTGATCAACGAGTTCGACCCGCTCGGGAACGCCGACGCGCCGACCGGCCCCGAGGATCTCCTGCGCGACAACTTCCTCGAGGTCTCGCAGAACGGCGCCTCGCCGATCGAGTATCCGTACGCGTTCATCGCGCCGTCGAACACCGGGGTCGCGACCGGGAAGGATCTCAACAACAACGGCGTCGCTGTCACGACACCGGGCGCGCCCGGCTACGGCGACGACGCCTTCGGCTTCGGTGCGTTTCCCGGCCAGTTCGGGATGGTCGTGTACTCGAAGTATCCGATCCTCTACGACGAGGTCAGGACCTTCCAGCTCTTCAAGTGGAAGGACATGCCCGGCCACCTGATCCCGAGGCCGTTCTACTCCGCGGACGAGGTCGAGCTCCTGCGGCTCTCCTCAAAGAGCCACTGGGACGTGCCGATCCTGATCGACCGCAAGGTCGTGCACTTCCTCGTCTCGCACCCGACCCCGCCGGTTTTCGACGGGCCGGAGGATCGCAACGGCCGCCGCAACCACGACGAGATCCGCTTCTGGGCCGACTACGTGAGCCCGGGGAAGTCGGGCTACATCTACGACGACGACGGCGTGCGTGGCGGCCTCAAGCCGGGCCAGCCCTTCGTGATCGCGGGCGATCAGAACTCCGATCCGCTCGACGGCGACAGCATCCCCGGCGCGATCCAGCAACTGCTCGAGCACCCGCTCGTCAACACGAAGACGACGCCCGAGAGCGCGGGCGCGGTGGAGGCGAGCGCGCTCCAGGGCGGAGCGAACCTCACCCATCGGAGCGACCCGCGGTTCGACACGGCGGACTTCTCCGACAGCGCCCCCGGCAACCTGCGCGCCGACTACGTCCTCCCGCGGAAGAACCTGCGGATCGTCGGCTCGGGTGTCTTCTGGCCGGTGCAGAGCGATCCGCTCTTCCGGCTCACCGGCGTCTTCAGCTTCGCCAACTGGGGACTCGTCGGCGGCTTCCCGACCTCGGATCATCGGAGCGTCTGGGTGGACGTGACCGTGCCCGGATCCGGCTAGAGCCTCTTCGAGGTGGGGCGGACGGCCGCCCCACCCCACCAGGGTCGCCAGGGCGGCCCGCGTGCGCAAGGCCAACAGCTGAACAACAGAAGTTCACCTCTCCATTCCCCAGGTATCGTTGGCG
>JBPCJB010000236.1:0-6389 GCA_051005735.1 Gaiellaceae bacterium
CGCCCGCCGGCTCGACGTGAGCTTCCAGCGGACGACGGTCGATGCCGGCGCGATCGCCGCCGCCTTCCCGCGCGTGATCGAGCTCGCCGAGCAGCCGCTCCTGCGCACCGCGCCGGCTCCGCTGCTCCAGCTCTCCGGCGCCGTCCACGCCGCCGGGCTGAAGATCGTGCTGACCGGCGAGGGGGCCGACGAGCTCTTCGGCGGCTACGACATCTTCCGCGAGGACAAGGTGCGGCGGTTCTGGGCGCGCGAGCCCGAGTCGAGCCTCCGGCCGCTGCTCTTCCGCCGCGTGAACCGGTGGCTCGCGACCGATCCCGCGCAATCGGGCGGCCTGCTCGACAGCTTCTACCGACGCGGGCTCGAGCACGTCGACGACCCGCTCTACAGCCATCGGCTCCGCTTCCTGAACACGTCGCGCTGCGTGCGCCTCCTCCACCCCGAGCTCGTCCGCGCCGCCGGCGAGTCCGCGGGGCCGCTCGAGCGGCTCGCCGGCATGCTGCCGGCGCGCTTCGAGTCCTTCAGCTCGCTCGGAAAGGCGCAGTACCTCGAGGTGGCGACGCTCCTCGAGCCGTATCTGCTCCACGCCCAGGGTGACCGGATGTTGATGGGCAGCTCGGTCGAGGGTCGCTTCCCGTATCTCGACCACCGGGTGGCGGAGTTCGCCGCGGGCCTGGCCGACCGGTTCCGCCTTCGTGGTCTCCAGGAGAAGTACCTGCTGCGGAAGGTCGCCGCCCGCGACCTCCCGCGAGCGATCCACGCGCGGCCGAAGCGACCCTATCGGGCGCCGATCGGCGAAGTCTTCACCGGCGCGCGCGCTCCGGCCTACGCAACCGAGCTCTTCCGGCCGGAGCGGCTGCTCGAGGCGGGGCTGCTCGACCTGGAGGGCGTTCGCCGCCTACGGGCGAAGTTCGAGAGCCGAAACGGCAGGGGCGTCAGCGAGACAGATGAGATGGCGCTCGTGGGCGCGCTCTCGCTGATGCTCGTCCACGACAAGTTCGTGCGGAGTCCGCGGCGCTCCGAACCGGTGGAGCCGACCCGGATCGTGGTCGGCTCGGAGGTGCTCCGCTCGCCGCGCCAGCCCGTGCCGAGATCGTGACCCCGATCCCGATGGGAGCGACGGCCCAGCAGCTCGTGCAGGACAGCCTCCTCGCGACCGCTGCGACCTCTCCGGAGAAGCCGGCGATCGTCGACGAGACCGAGCGGCTGATGTACGGCGAGCTCTCGGAGCGGGCGCTTCGGTTCGCGCGGGCGCTCCAGGACGGCGGTCTGCGGCCGGGCGAGCGGGTTGTCCTGTACCTCGACAACACGGCGGCGTGTGCGACCGCGATCTTCGGCACACTTCTCGCCGGGGGCGTCTTCGTCGTCGTCAACCCGCAGACGAAGGCGGAGAAGCTCGCGTACGTGCTCGGCGACAGCGAGGCCGCGGCCCTCGTCGTCGCAGGAAGGCTCGAGGCGATCGCCGCGGAGGCGCTCCAACAGGCGCCGTCGGTGCGCCTCGTCCTCGAGACCGGTGGCGCCGGAGGTTCGCCGACCGCTTGTGCTTCAGAGACACGTAGTTCGGCGTGGCTCGATCTCGACGACGCGATCCGCGCGGCCGAGCCCGAGCCGGCGGATCCCGGAACGAGCCCGAGCGACCTCGCATCCCTGATCTACACGTCCGGGACGACCGGCCTGCCGAAGGGCGTGATGATGACCCACGGAGCGCTCGTCTTCAGCGTCGGGAGCATCGCGGAGTACCTCCGGCTCGACTCCGAGGATCGGATCCTGAACATCCTCCCCTTCGCCTTCACCTACGGGCTCAACCAGCTCCTACTGAGCGTGCGGCTGGGAGCGACGCTCGTCCTCGAGCCTTCCTTCGTCTTTCCGCCCCGGACGCTCGAGCGGATCCGGAACGAGGCCGTGACGGTCTTCCCCGGCGTCCCGACGACGTGGGCGACCCTGATCGGGATGGAAGGGGTCGGCGAGTATCCGAGCGTGCGCTGCCTCACGAACGCGGCGGCGGGACTGCCGCCCCCGTTCCACGACGGGCTCAGGCGACTCTTCCCGAACGCGGCGATCTTCCGAATGTACGGGCTCACCGAGTGCATCCGAGTCTGCTATCTCGAGCCCGACCTGCTGGACGTGAAGCCGACATCCGTCGGAAAGGCGATTCCGGGCACCGAGGCGTTCGTCCTGAACGAGGCCGGCGAACGTGCCGAGCCCGGCGAGATCGGGGTCCTCCACGTGCGTGGGCCCCATCTCATGCTCGGCTATTGGCGCGCGCCGGAGGCGACCGCGCACATGCTCCGCGCGGAGCCCGGCTCACAGGAGAAGACGCTCTGCACCCACGACCACTTCACGGTCGACGAGGACGGCGATCTCACCTTCGTCGATCGCAGCGACGACATCATCAAGACCCGCGGCGAGAAGGTGAGCTCGGTCGAGGTCGAGAATGCGCTGCACGAGATCCCCGGCGTCCGTACGGTGGCGGTCGTGGGCTTCCCCGACGAGCTGCTCGGCCAGGCGATTCGCGCGTACGTCGTGCTCGAGGAGGGCGCGGCGCTGACCGAGCGCGAGATCGTCCGGCTCTCTCGCTCTAGACTCGAGGGCTTCATGGTGCCGCAGGAAGTCCGTCTCGTCGCAGAGCTTCCGGAGACCGAGTCGGGCAAGATCCGCAAGAAGAGCCTCCTCGCCGATGACTGACCGGGACCGGCGATGAACAGGATTCGGAAGCTCCTGTGGCTCCTGCAGTCGGCCCAGCTCGGCGCGGTCGCGACCCTCGTTCGGCGCTGGCTCTATTCGGACGCGAGCGGAATCGGCCTGCAGCGCGGGCTCGAGACGCCGATCGAGGCTCGCCGGCCGAGGCACCCGCTGACGATCCGACCGATCCAGTCGCACGAGAAGGCGGCCTTCACCGCCGCGAGCGGAGTGCGCGGCAACGGCGCGGTCGTGCGTGTGAACGCGCGCTACCTCTTCGCGACGGGAATCGAGACCTGCTACGTCGCCCTGATCGAGGGCGAGGTGCCCTGCTACATCCAGTATCTCGTCCTCCCCGACCAGAACGACAGGTTCGCCGAGGCCTTCGGAGAGCCGATTCCTCCGCTCGACCCCGGTGAGGCGCTGCTCGAGTTCGCCTTCACGCTCGAGCAGTACCGCGCGCTGGGAGTGTTCCCTTACGCCGTTGCGGAGCTCGCGAAGGAAGCGAAGCTTCGTGGCGCCGAGCGGCTCGTGACCTGGGTCCCGGAGTGGAATCCCCACGTCCAGCGCTACCTCGAGCGAGCCGGGTTCGTGCCGTTCGCGATCAGGAGGGAGCGCTACCGCCTCTTCCGGCGCACCGTGCGGTTCGAGCGGATCTAGCTCGGGTTCAGGCTGGCGATCGCAGTCTCGCCGGCGACGACACGGTCGCCCGGCTCCACGAGGACGGCCAACCCGTCCCGGAGTGGGAGCACGACGTCGACCTGCGAGCCGAAGCGGATCACGCCGATTCGCTGTCCCGCGAGCACATCCTCGCCCTCGTGGACGAACGTGACGATCCGCCGGACGAGCCGCGAGGCGATCATCACCACCGCGATCTGGAGGTCGTCCCGCTCGAGCACGAGCGTGGCGCGCTCGTTCTCGAACACCATCTCGGGACGCCGAAGCGATCCGAATCGGCCTGGAAAGTGGCGCTTGACCACGGCTCGGCCGCCGATCGGGGCGCGATTGACGTGGACGTCGAGGAAGCTGAGCGCGATCCCCACGACGATGTTGTCCTCGCTCTCGAGCGGTGTCCTCGTCAGCTCCTGCAGGGGGTAGTCCCGCCCGAGCTTCGTCGAGACCGGCAGCACCCCGCCGCGCGCCTCGCGAACGTAGACGACCTCCCCGTCGGCGGGGCTGAGGATCGCGTCGTCGCCCTCCGGCGCCGTGCGCTCGGGGTCGCGGTAGAAGCGATACGCGAGCAGCGCGGTCGCCAGCACGCCGGTGAGGAACGCGACCAGGAGCGCGGCCAGGACGGAATCCAGGCCGACCGCCGCATCGATCCCCGCGACGAGCAGTCCCGCGGCGAGAGCCAGAGCGCCGACGACGATCGCCACGCGCGCGACGCCGAGCTGCCACTTCCAGGCGAGGAGCAGCGCCACGAGCACCGCGAGCAGCGCACCGATGAGAAGTGGAGCCAACCAGGCCTCAGAAGCCGCGCTTCACGGCAAGGCTGGGAACGAGGGCGAGCTCGACGAGCCCAGGCAGCGGGTCGTCGCGGCTGAAGACGGACTCGGTGTTCGCGGAGCGGAGCGAGCGGAGGTACGAGCGCCAGTCGAGACGTCCACCGAGGATCTCGAGCATGCCGACCGGGAGATCCGTCACGAGTCGGATCCAGCGGACGCCGGACGCCGCGCGGCATGGATCGAGCGCTGCGCCGAGCTGATCCCTGAAGAGCAGATAGGGAAAGTCGACCCCTGCCCGCCGTCCGAGCGTGTGGTAGCCCCAGGTTCGCGGGTTGACGTCGAGCAGCTTGTAGAGGCCGTCTCGGGGATCGAGCTTGTACTCGAGCTCGACGAGGCCGTAGTACTCGATCCTGCGCAGGAAGAGCTCCGACAGCGTCTCGAGCAGCGGCAGCTCGGTGGTCTCGACGAACGTGCTCGCGCGGCCGAACTCCGGCGGGTGCTGGCGCCATCGCCGCGCGACCATGCTGCCGAGGGCGCGGCCTTCCTTGAAGAACGCGCAGTAGGCGTACTGCTGCCCGCCGTCCCCGGGGATCAGCTCCTGCACCATCACCTCACCCGGCTCACCCGGCCCGACGATCTCAGCCGCGTGCGAGAACTTCTCCACGAGCTCCGCTCGATTGTCCGCCCGCCACGCCTTCGCCTTCGTCGCGTAGATGAATCGCTCCTTGATCGCCGGCTTGATCGCGACCGGAAAGTCCTCGATCTCCTCGAGCTCGCTGACGCCGGCTGGGTACCACGTCCGCGGCGTCGGGATTCCGAGCTCCTCCGCGAGGCGATACGTGTTCCGCTTGTCCCACGCCCAGCGGACCGTCTCCCAGGCCGGTGTGGGAACGCGGAACTGCGACTCGAGCCGTTCCCGGTGCAGCGAGAACGCCGCGACCGTCTCCTCGCGCGTCGGATACAGGACCCAGCCGTCGAGCCCCAGCCGACGGCCCGCGGTCAGGACGCTCTCGATCGTCGCGTGCTCGTCACGCAGGTCGTCGACGTGGACGAAATGCGTCGTGTAGCGCGAGAAGCGAGCGATCGAGCGCTCGTCGTCGATCACGCACACCGGGATTCCACGCCGCCCGAGGCTGCGCACGATCCCGAGACCCTGGTAGTCGCCGCCGCAGACGACGGCCCCTGCGGACCCAGTCGCTCGTTGTCGGGTTGCTCGACCGCGTCGTGTCGCAAGTAACGTTTGCACGGCCGCCAGCGTAGTTGCTTCCGTCAGCTCGTCAGGCGGCGACGCGCTGCTCGCGCAGGAGCAGCTCGGCGATCTGGATCGCGTTCAGAGCGGCGCCCTTGCGGAGGTTGTCGGCGGCGACGAAGAGGGCCAGTCCGTTTACCCCGGCGGCGTCCTCGCGGATCCGCCCGACGAGCACGTGGTCTCCCCCCGCCGCTCCGCCCGGGGTCGGGAACTGCTCGAGCTCGATTCCGGGCGCCTCGCGGAGGAGCGCGGTTGCCGCCTCGGCCGAGAGCGGCTCCTCGGTCTCCAGCCAGATCGCCTCGGCGTGACCGACGAGCACGGGCACGCGGACGCAGGTGGCGCTGACCGGAAGCCCCGGTAGCTCGAGGATCTTCCGCGTCTCCTCGCGCAGCTTCTCCTCCTCCTCGAACTCGACCCCGTCGAAGTTCCAGTCCATCCGGAGGTCGTTCTCCTCCTGGGATTGCGCGCGCAGCCGCTCCATCGCCTGCGCACCTGCGCCGGAGGCGGACTGGTAGGTCGCGACGCGCACCCGCGCGAGCCCGGCCGCGTCGTGCAGCGGCTTCAGCACGCAGGCGAGCGGGATCGCGCAGCAGTTCGGGTTGGCGACGATCCCGTCGTGCTCGGCCGTGCGGGCGCCGTTCACCTCGGGGACGACGAGCGGAACGCCCGGCTCGAGCCGGAACGCGGAAGACTTGTCGATGCAGACCGCTCCCGCGCCGGCGGCGACCGGCACGAGTTCTCGGCTCGCCTCGGCGCCGACGGAGAAGAGGCAGAGGTCGAGCTCACCGGCGCCGAGCGCCTCCGGTGTCGCCTCCTCGACGGTCAAGCCGTCGAGCTCGCGCCCGGCCGAGCGAGTGGAGGCAAAGACGCGGACATTGCGATAGCCGCGTTCCCGGAGGAGCGCCAGCGTGATCGTGCCGACGGCGCCCGTCGCGCCGACGATGCCGATGCGTGCCTCAGCGGCCAAGCTCGAACGCCTCGTGGAGCGCCCGGACGGCGCGGTCGACATCGACGGTCGG